>JBDSWC010000015.1:0-7035 GCA_039926845.1 Sphingomonas sp.
CCGCGCGCCGGTCAGCGCGTTGAACAGCGCGCTCTTGCCGGCATTGGGGTTGCCGACCAGCGCAACCAGCGGGGCGGGGTGCATCTTACTCGGCGGGCTGGACGATGGACACGCGGACCGCGCCGGCCACGCGGCGGCGCAGCGCGACGGTCATCCGCCCGATCCGGCACGCGATCGGCCCGCCGCCGAGCCGGGCGCGGTGCAGCACTTCGACCCCGACGCCTTCGTCGAACCCGAGCTCGCGCAACCGGCGCGCTTCGGGCGCGGCGAGCTGATCCCATGCGATATCCGCCACGGTGGCGTGCGTGCGCTGGGGCAATTGTTCGAGGCTGAGCGGAGTCGCCATGGCAGATAGCTAGGCTAGCTGCGATTGATTATCAATAACGAACTAGACCGCGGGGTAGCGCAATCGTCCGATGAAGCGCGACAGGCTGGGGCGATGACTGGCGCGGGCGAGGAATTGGCCCTTGGCTTTTTCGAACGCCATGATCCCCTCGATCCGGCGGGCGAGGAAGGCGCGGGTGTCGGCCTGGCCTTCGCTCTCGTCGTCGAGGAACACGGTGATCGTCGCGGCATAGACAGCGCCGAGCATCGCGCGCTTGGTATAGTGGTTGTAATCGGTCGCGGTGTCGCCCGCCGCGCGCCACATCGCATCGGCGGCGCGCCAGCCGAGCTTAGTGCCGTGGGCAAAGTTCTGCGGCATGGCGAGGATCGCGAGCGCGCGGCGCAGGGTCTCGCGGTGCGCGGCGAGCAGGTCGAGTCGTGCTTCGACCAGCGCGGTGATCTTTGCGCGAACCTTCATCGTGGCGAGTTTTTCGGCCGGCAGCGCCTCCGCCATGCCGCGGTCGATATGCGCAAACCAGGCGTCGATCATCGTCGCAGCATCGGGCAGCGCGAGCAGGGCAACATCGCGATCCACGCCCAGCGTATCCGCCGCGAGATCGCGCGCCGCGGCCTTCCAGCCGTCGAACGCGGCACTGTCGGCCACCAACGGCGCCAGCGCGTCGCGGATTTCGGGGATCGTCGGGTCGGCCGGAAGCGTCATGGCCCTCTTATGCCTCCGCCACGCCCTCTGGAGCAAGCTCGGCGCGCCCTCGGCGGACGAGCACCAGCGCGACCGCGACCAGCACCGCGCCGACCAGATCGACCGCGTCGAGCTTCTCGCCATAGCCGATCCATCCGATGGCGGCGGCGACCACCGGTTGGATGAGCAGCCCGACCCCGACCACCAGCGGCGACAGTTGGCCGAGCGCGAAGATCATCATGCCTTGCCCCAGCACCTGGCTCGCCAGCGCCAGCGCGATCAGCGGGGTCCAGTCGCGCGGCATCACTTGCTCGCGCAGCACCAGCGCGAACAGCAGGAGCGGGAGCATGCTCGCCAGGGTCGAGGCGGCGAGCGCGGGGATCGGCGGCATCGTGTCGCGGGCTCGCGCCATCGCCGCGAAATAGAAGGTGTAGAGAATTCCGGCGAGCAGGCAGAGCAAGTCGCCGACGAGATGGTCGGGCGCGATCTGGAACGATCGGCCCATCAACAATGCTGCGCCGACCAGCGCGAGCAGCAGGGCGACCCCCTGCATCCGCGACGGCCACGCCCGCGCGATGAGGAAGCCGTAGACCGGGAAAAACAAGGTCGCCGAATTGCCGAACAAGGTCGCGTTGGCGAGGCTCGTCTGGAGGATGCCGATATGCCAGCTCGCCAAATCGGCGGCGAAGCACAGTCCGCCCAGCACGATCGCGGTCCAAACGCCCCCGGCAACGCCGCCCGGTCGCCAGCCGCCCGCGAACGCCATCGCCACCAGCACGGGTGCCGCCAGCCCGATCCGCCAGAACCCCGCCGCGACCGGCCCGACGTCGGACAGACGCACGAACAGCGGCCCGAAGGCGAGCGCGATATTCGCCACGACCAGCGCCGCGAACGCGAGCGGGTGCGCGGCCGCGCTTTTCGCGCTGGAAGCTTTTCTTGGGCTCTCGCTCTGGTGCATGCCGCCCCATAACACCTATCTCCGGCGCGTCATTACAAAGGGAGGCCCGTTTGCCCACGCTCTTCGATCCGATCCAGCTTGGCGATATCGCCGCCAAGAACCGCATCCTGATGGCGCCGCTGACGCGCGGGCGCTCGACCACCGAGCATGTGCCCACCGACATCATGATCGATTACTACACTCAGCGCGCTGGCGCGGGCGTGTTGATCACCGAGGGCACCGGGGTGAGCCGGCTCGGGCTCGGCTGGCCCAACGCGCCGGGGCTGTGGACGCCCGAGCAAGTCGAGGCGTGGAAGCCCGTCACCGAATCAGTGCACGCCGCCGGCGGCAAGATCGTCGCGCAGATCTGGCACATGGGGCGGCTCGCGCGGCCCGACGTCACCGGGCTGACCCCGCTATCGTCGTCGGTGACGCGGGCGCCGTATCACAAGCCCGAGAACCCCTATGCCGAAGCGCGTGCCGCGACGCTCGACGACATCAGGCAGGCGGTCGAGGACTATGCCACCTCTGCGCGCGCCGCGATCGCCGCGGGGTTCGACGGTGTGCAGCTGCACGGCGCGAACGGCTATCTCATCGACCAGTTCCTGCGCGACAACACCAACCTTCGCGACGACGATTACGGCGGCAGTCCGGAGAACCGCATCCGCTTTATGAAGGAAGCGGTGAGCGCGGTGATCGCGGAGGTCGGCGCGGGGCGCACCGCGATCCGGCTGTCGCCCAACGGCGAGACGCAGGGTGCCGACGACAGCAATCCCGAAGCGGTGTTCGTCCCCGCCGCTAAAGCGCTCAACGACCTCGGCATCGCGTTCCTCGAGCTGCGCGAGCTCGGCACGACGGGCTCGTTCGGCACCTCCGACGTGCCAAAGCTCAGCCCCAAGATCCGCGAGGTCTTCACCCGCCCGCTGATCCTCAACCAGGAATATACGCTGGAAACCGCGCAGGCCGATGTCGCCAGCGGGCTCGCCGACGGCATTTCGTTCGGGCGCAAGTTCATCTCGAACCCCGATCTGGTCGAACGCTTCCGCACCGGGGCGGGCCTCGCGCCCGACAATTTCAAGACCTGGTACACGCCGGGGCCGGAGGGCTACATCGACTACCCGGCGCTCGAGCCCGCCGAGTGACGCGCGTCGGCTAGCCTGATAGGCTGACGCCATGGACGCCGTGGGTATCGTTGGGCTGGCCGCCAGCATCAGCCTGTTGAGCGGCTGGCGGCTGTATCTGTGCGTATTCGCGGTCGGGCTGGCGATGCGGTTCGGGTGGGTGCCGCTGCCGGCGCAGCTTCACTCGCTCGACGTGCTGGCCAATCCGTGGGTGATCGGCGCTGCGGGAGTCGGGGCGTTGGCCGAGTTCCTCGCCGACAAGGTGATGTGGATCGACAGCGCGTGGGACGCCGTCCACACCCTGATCCGGCCGATCGGCGGGGCGTTGCTGTCGCTCGCGATTGTCGATCCGAAGGACGGCGCGTGGCAAGTCGCCGCGTTGCTGCTCGGCGGCGGCGCGGCGCTGTTGACCCACGGCGCCAAGGCGGGAACGCGGGCCGCGGTCAATGTCAGCCCCGAACCGTTCAGCAACGTCGCGGTGTCGAGCGGCGAGGACGCCGTCACCGGCGGGCTGCTGATCCTGGTGCTCGCGCATCCCGCGATCGCCGGGGCGGTGGCGCTGGTGCTGATCGGGCTTGCGGTGTGGCTGATCCTTGCGGTGCGCAAGCTGGTCGGGCGGCTCCGGCCGAAGCCGAAACCGCCCGCGTCAGTTTAGCGGCAGCGAACGTTGTCCTGATCGATCGCTGCGCCGGCAGCGGCGCCGGCTGCTGCGCCGAGCAGGATGCCCAGCGGCTCCGACCGGCCCGAACTCAACGCAGCGCCCAATGCGCCACCCGCGATGCCGCCGACGATCAGGCCCGTCGTGCCGTCCGAGCGGCGGCAATAATAGCGCCCGTCGCGGCCCGCATAGATGCGGTCGTTGCGGCTCAGGCGGCGCTCGCGGTAACGCTGGCTGTCGACGTAATATTGGTCGGCATAATAGCCCTGATATTGCGGGTCGGGGCGGTTGTAGTCGTAGTTGCGATAGGTCCGATAACTGGTGTTGGGCCCGTCATCGTACATCGTCGTGCAGCCACCGGTCAGCGCGGTCGCAGCGGCCATGAGGCCGAGGGTGAGGGTACGCATCTACTTCTCTCCTGTTACCCCCCGACGCCAAGGTAATGCGTGGCGAAGGCAATGGTTGCGCGCGCGAATCGGTTATTCGGCTAGAGTCAGTTCCTCGACGCGCCAGTCCTTGGTGAAACCCGTCGCGACACCCTCGGGCGGGCGAAGGCTTTCGCGCTCGGCGGCGGTGGGCACCGCAGTCGGATCGGGGCGAAAGGCGTCGGGTGCGCGGTCGGTGCCGGCGGGCGCGGCGTCGAGCGCGAGGTCGGGGGCGTCATGCCCCTCGATCGCGGGGAAGAAGCGGTCGAGCAGCCCGAAACGCAGCGCGGCCCCCACCGCCGCGGCGGCGAGGCCGACGACCGACGCCGCGCCGATCGCGCGGTTGCGGGTCGAATGGTCGGGCTTGAAGCGGCCGTTGCTGCCGCGGACTTGTTTGGCGTTGGCCATGATCGATTCTCCATGAACGAGGGCGATTGCAGCATCAACGGGCGGACCGGGCCGACGTTCCCGGACCAAAAAAAGGCGCGGCGAGCCGAAGCCCGCCGCGCCCCCCTCTCCGGGGGGGAGGAGAGCCGGTTACTTGTTCTCGAGGCTGTGCTTCAGGTCGCGCATCTCGTCGTGCCCGGCCTTGACCGAGCCCCACGCCGCGCCGATCGCCGACCGCGTTTCGGCGGTCAGGCCGTCGTCGTTCATCGCGTCCTCGAACTTGGCCTTGATATGGTCCTCGCCGCGCTCGACTTCGTTGACGATCGCCTGGTCGTCCTGGCCGGTGACGGCGGACTTGAGGTTCAGGAACACGCGGTGCACGCCGGCCAACGCGGTGCCGTCGTCCTCCGGATTGCCGCCGAGCCGCGACACTTCGGCCTGGAGCGAGCTGGCGACCTGGCGGCGCTCGTCGGCGCGGCTGGTGAACATCCGGGTATAGCGGCCATTCTCGGCGTCCTTGGCGGCTTCGGTATAGCCGTCGACGCTGTCGATCGTCGTGGCGATCAGGCTGTTGAGCGTGCGGATGTCGTGGTTGGTGTCGGTCACGGGACTCTCCTTGGGAATAGGGAGCCACGTCAACGCGCGGACGCCGCGATGGTCGCGCGCGCCGCAAAGATTTTTCGCGAACGCCAAAATCCAGCCTAGGCGCGCGCGGCCGGCGGCGCTGTAGGCGCCGACCGACGACGCGGCTTTGCCGCGGCGGGCACGCATGCCAGAGCGTCGCTAAGGTCACACCAGGGTCACACTATCGGCATCGTTCGGACCATAACCGCCCGAGCCCCATCTTCACCGTCGCACTAAGTTTACACCAGGTTTACACTATCGACGCCGATTTTTGCCGGGGTATCGGTCACGGCTGAGGGTCGATTGCGGTGTCGGAATCGGCCGGCGCACGCGCGGCACGGCCGAGCCGCCCAGCCTCCAGATGCGCCAGCCAGTTGTGGAAGATATCGGGCTGATCGTAATCGGGCGTCGCGCCGGGGCGGACGACGCGGCCGGGATCGAGCGCGACCATAAAGCGGGCGAGCGGATCGGTCATGGCGGTTCCTCTATCGGTAGAACAAAGAGGAGCGTCAGATATGCCGGCGCAGGCTCTGTAGGAAAGTGTTTTCGCCCCGGCGGCGATGGATTTAAACGTAGCTATTTTGCCGACTGATCATATAATCTAGAAAATCACGAACCATCCAATCATACCACGTGCTAGACTTTCCTCTATTCCCCCAGGTCGCAAGAAAGTCGACAGCAAGCAATTCGATGTAAAACGATTTTATCGGGACAGAGCAATACGTCTGCCAGCATTTTATCATTCTAATCAGGTCTCGTGTATTCCCGGACGATGATGAGTTACTGGTAGAAATATTTGTAGACTCCGCGTCGTAGTCAGCCTTCTTATAATGTCCGCCGTTGTCGGTCATGCAGACCCAATGGCCGCCGCCGACAAGCTCGAAAGCCGGGATTAATTCAACGTCGTAACTTGCAAAGGGAATCACTACGACGGGGCCGTCCCCACGGATGGCTGTGCTGGAGAACGTGGAAGATAGAACGTTCTTAACTTCTTGCAGGAGTTGCGACTGCTTGTTCCCAACCCCGCCTTCATATTTCGTGTGAACGGAAGACGGCAGAGTAAAAAGAACATCAACATCGCGAGGTGGCCTGATCCGGGTTAGCTTCGCCCATGAGCCAACGTATTTTGAGTGCAGGGTAGAGCTGTAAGAAGAATAATAGTGACTATTTAACGTTGTCACTACGCTTTCTTTGCGCGAGGTGCCATTCTGCTTTTGCAGATCAGTCAGTTTCAGATTTGCCAGAAAAGTATCAAACCGCTTTGAAACGCTCATGAATGGCCCCCGAGAAACCTCGCTATCTTATTCTGCAATAACATACTCTTCATGCGACTTTGAAACCCCTTTGGTCGCTTTTATCCCCAACAACGGCGCCAAATACCGCCCAGTAAAGCTCCGCTTCTCCGACGCGACATCCTCCGGCGTGCCCACCGCGACGATCTCGCCGCCCTTGACACCACCCTCCGGCCCCAGGTCGATCACCCAGTCGGCGGTCTTGATGACGTCCAGATTGTGCTCGATCACCACCACCGTATTGCCGTGGTCGACCAGCGCGTGGAGCACTTCGAGCAGTTTGCGGACGTCCTCGAAATGCAGGCCCGTCGTGGGCTCGTCGAGGATGTAGAGCGTCTGGCCGGTTGCCCTTCGTGAAAGTTCTTTGGCGAGCTTGACGCGCTGCGCCTCGCCGCCCGACAGCGTCGTCGCCTGTTGCCCGACCTTGATATAGCCCAGCCCGACCTCGACCAGCATCGCCATCTTGTCGCGGATCCCGGGGACGGCCTTGAAGAATTCGGCGGCGTCCTCGACCGTCATGTCGAGCACGTCGGCGATGCTGTGGCCCTTGAACTTCACCTCCAGCGT
>JBDSWC010000016.1:0-27696 GCA_039926845.1 Sphingomonas sp.
GTTTGACCAGCGGGGCTTTCATTGGCGCGCCCGGAACGATTCGAACGTCCGACCCTCAGATTCGTAGTCTGATGCTCTATCCAGCTGAGCTACGGGCGCGCGGAAGATGGGTCCCTTAGAGAGGTGCCGCACGGAGCGCAAGTGCGTTGCGCCCCGCCCGCACGCCCCCTAGACCGGCTACTATGAAACGCTTCGCCGTGCTCGTGTTAGCTTTGTCTGCCGCAGGTTGCGCGCAGTCGACCGACAAATATCCTTCGCTGGCGCTCCGCCCGATCGAAACGCGGTCTGACGCCGAAACGGTGACCCCCGTCCCCGCAGCGACACCCGACGCTGCAATCGATACGCAACTGACGACGATGGTGGTCAACCTGACCAAACTGGACGCCGACTTCATGGCCGAAGCAGCCAAGGCGGACACTGCCGCCAAGGCGCGCGGCGCGCTGGCGACGGGCAGCGACCAATGGCTGACGGCGCAAGGATCTCTCGCCGCGCTCGAAGGGTTGCGGGGCGACACGTTGGGGATGGTCACCGATCTCGAGCGAATGGTGACCGACCGTGGCGAGGCCGGCCAGCCGCCCTACCCGGCGCTCGACGCGTTGCGGGCCAAGGCGCAGGAACAGCTCGACCGCGAAATGGCCCAGATCGCGGCGATCAAGGCGTCGCTGGGCGAGAAGTGAGCGGCCGCGCAAGGCGGTAGACGATGTGGCGCTTGAGGGGGCTGCCGTCGGGCACAGCGGGATGATCGAAATCACCGCCGTGGTCGCGCCGCATGCCGAGCCGCTTCATCAACCCCCAGCTATTCACGTTGTCCGCGACGGTCATCGCGGCGATCTGCGGTTCGTCGGTGTTAGCCCAAGCCCATGCGATTACCGCTTCCGCTGCCTCACGGGCATAGCCTTGTCCCCAAACATCGCGGCGCAACCGCCAACCGATTTCGAGTTCATCCGCGACCGGCGTTCCCTCGGGCCCCGGCTTGATACCGCAAAAGCCAAGAAATACGCCGTCCACCGTCCGTTCGACCGCCCAAAAGCAATAGCCGTGGCTCGCCATGAAGGCGTTGTGCCTATCGACCACGACCTGGGCGTCGGCGCGGGTCATCGGCGGGCCGAGATAGCGCATTACCTCAGGATCGTTGCCCATCGCATGAAACGCATCCACGTCCGCCTCTCGCCAGCCGCGCAGGAGCAACCGCTCGGTCTCGATCATGGCCGATCGATTGCGTAGACGATCATGTCGCCCAGCGGGTCTTCGCTGTCGAGATAGAGCGGGTGGCGGAAATCGAGGTCCGGCCGGCGCGCCATGCCGATCCGGATCATCAAGCCCCACGACGGCGCGTTACCAGCGTTCGTCCATGCCGCGATTGTCTGCGCCGGCGTGTTCGCCCAACCCCAGTCGCGGCTGGCCTCCGCCGCTTCGCGCGCGATCCCCTGCCCCCAATGCCGTTCGGCAATGCGCCAGCCGAGTTCGTAGACGCCATCGACCGGTGTTCCCGGATGCCCGCCCAGCCGGAGCCCGCAAATCCCCGCGAGCGCGCCTTCGGCCTTGGTCTCGACCGCCCACATGCAATGGCCGTCGGCGGCTTGCTTCTCCATCTGGCGGTCGATCAGCGCGTATATGTCCGCCGGCGCCCGCACCCCGCCGAAATGCTTCATCATCGCCGACGTGTTGATAATCGCCTCGAACGCCGGTTTGTCGTCCTCTCGCCACGGGCGCAGGATCAGCCGCTCGGTCTCGATCATTTGGCCAGCAGCTTCGCCGCGTGGAGCGCGTGGTACGTCAGCACGCCCGAACAGCCCGCGCGCTTGAATGCCATCAGCGTTTCCAGCACGACCGCGTCGCGCTCCGCCGCGCCCGCCGCGACCGCGGCTTCGATCATCGCATATTCGCCCGACACCTGGTACGCGAACACCGGCGCCTGGAATTCCGACTTCACGCGGAGGATGATGTCGAGATAGGGCAGCCCCGGCTTTACCATCACGCTGTCGGCGCCCTCGGCGAGGTCGAGCGCTACTTCGCGCAGCGCTTCCTCGGCGTTGGCCGAGTCCATCTGGTAGGTTTTCTTGTCGCCTTTGAGCAGCCCGCGCGACCCGACCGCGTCGCGGAACGGGCCGTAGAAGCCACTCGCATATTTGGCGGCGTAGGACATGATCTGGACGTTGACGTGCCCCGCGGCCTCGAGCGCCTCGCGGATCAATCCTACGCGGCCGTCCATCATATCGCTCGGCGCGATGATGTCCGCCCCTGCCGCCGCCTGGTTGAGTGCTTGCCCGACCAGCACCTCCGCGGTCGCGTCATTGAGCACGTAGCCGCCAGCATCGAGCAGACCGTCGTGCCCATGGCTGGTATAGGGGTCGAGCGCGACATCGGTCAGCACGCCGACCTCGGGCACCGCATCCTTGAGCGCCCGGATCGCGCGGCACATCAGATTGTCGGGGTTGAGCGCTTCCTCGCCCCGCTCGCTGCGGCGATCGGCCTGCGTGTTGGGAAACAAAGCGACGCACGGAATGCCGAGGTCGCGCGCCTCCCTCGCCCGCGCCACGATGCCGTCGACCGACCAGCGCGACACGCCGGGCAGGCTGGCGATCGGCTCCTCGACGCCATCGCCCTCGGCGATGAACAGTGGCCAGATCAGGTCGGCGGGGGTCAGCACGGTTTCGGCGTACATCCGCCGGCTCCAGGCCGAAGCACGAGTACGGCGAAGGCGAAGCGCGGGATAATGGCTCATGCGCGCCAAATGCCCCCTCACCCGGTCGGGTGCAAGCGTCCCGCGGGTTCGCCGTCGGCGTGACTGTGCTCCTCGGGTTCGCTGGGGTGCTCGGGCGGTACGATCATCACTTGCTCGCGCCAATGGCCGTAGCGATAGTAGAGCGCCGCCAGTGTCAGCGACACGACCGACCCGATCGGGAAGGCCCACCACAAAGCATCGCTGCCGAGCCAGCGCCGGCCCTCGATCGCGAACCCCAGCCGCGCTGGATAGAAAGCGATCGCCAGGATTATCAGCGGCGGCACCGTCGCACCGTTCGCGCGGACGGTCGAGAACAGCACCATCGTCGCCCCGAACATCACGAAGGTCCAGGACGAGATCAGCTGGATATGCCGTGCGATCGGGATCGCCGGACTCTCGGCGCCGACGAACAGCGCCATGATCGGCCGGTCGAACAGGATGATCGCGGTGATCACGACCAGCACGATGATGGTGTTGTAGATCAGCCCCGATCGCGTGATCGCACCGACCCGGTCCCATTTGCCCGCGCCGATATTCTGCGCCGCCATGCTCGACACCGCGACGCCGATCGCCATCGCCGGCATCTGGATATAGGTCCACAGCTGCTGCGACACTGCATACGCCGCGGCGGTATCCACGCCGAGCCGGTTGACCAGCCCCATCATCGTCAGCCCCGCGGTCGACATGACCAGCATTTGCGCGCCCATCGGCAGGCCCTTGGCGAGGATCGTCTTCACCAGCGCCTTTTCGGGGATCAAATAGCGCACCTCCGCCCCGCGCAGCCGGATCGGCAAGTCGCGCGCATAGACATAAATCAGCAGCCCCGCCGACGAGACGATCCCGGCGAGCAGCGTCGCGGTCGCCGACCCCGCGATGCCCATCTTCGGGAACGGCCCGATCCCGTCGATGAGCAGCGGATTGAAGGTCGAATCGATCACCACCGACAGCGCCATGAACCACAGCGGCGTCAGCGAATCGCCGGTGCCGCGCAGGCTCATTTGGATCAGCACGCCGAGCATCGAGAAAGGCAGCCCGAGGAAAATCACGCGCAGATAATCGCGCGCCATGTTCTGCGCTTCGCCCGGCGTCGCGAGCAGGCGCAATATCTGCGGTGAGAACAGCCAGCCGATCAGCGCGATCACCACCGCCCCACCGACCACCAGGCCCACGGCAGATCCGAATGCGCGCCGCGCGCCCTCGATATCGTCCCGCCCGACCGACTGCCCGATCAGGATCGTCGCGGCCATGCCGAACCCGAACACGGCGCTGAACATCAGGAACATGATGATGTTGGCATTGCTGGTCGCCGCCAGCGCGCCTTCGCCGAGAAACCGCCCGACCCAGATTGAGTTGATCGAGCCGTTAAGCGACTGGAGAATGTTCGACGCGAGCGTCGGCAACGCGAACGCGAGCAACGTCGGGCCGATCGGGCCGACGGTGAGGTCGCGGCGGTTGGGTGGGCCGGACGACCTAACCACTATTCGACTTCCCCGGCGAAGGCCGGGGCCAAGGATCGAACCGCTCGCGACTGGGCCCCGGCCTTCGCCGGGGAAGCGTCAAGGATAGGCCGCGCCCTCACCCCAACCGCGCCAGCGCCGCCGACAGCCGCTCGGCCTCAGCGGATTTCTCGGCATGGTCGGCGCGAGCCTTCTCCACTGCTTCCGGCTTGGCGCGCTCGACGAAACTGGCGTTGTTGAGCCGGCCCGCGAGCGAATCGCGCTCCTTCGCGGCAGCGTCGATCGCCTTGGTCAGCCGCGAACGCTCGGCGGCCAGATCGATTACGCCTTCCAGCGGCAGCACGAACGTCGCCTCATCCACCACGACCTGAGCCGCGCCACCCGACACGTCGCCGTCGGCGCGGTCGATGCGGGCCATCCGTGCAATAGCTGGCGCAAGCCGATCGAACCGCGCGAGCGTCTCGGTTGATGCGTCGCGAAGATGGACGGGCAGTCGCGCCCCCGGCGGCACGTTGAGTTCAGTGCGGCTCGACCGCACTTCGCTCACCAGTCGTATCAGCCAGTCGATCTCCCTGCCCGCATCCGGATCGATCGCGCGCGCGTCGGCCATCGGCCATTTCGCGACGATAAGATCGTACTGCCGCGCGCCCAGCTTCGACCAAAGCTCCTCGGTCACGAACGGCATGAACGGGTGGAGCATCACCAGAATCTGGTCGAGCACCCAGCCCGCGACGGCCTTGGTTTCGTTGTCGATCGCGCCCTTGATCAGCTCCAGATACCAGTCGCAGAACCGGCTCCACGCGAACTGGTAGATCGCGTTGGCCGCCCCATCGAAGCGGTAATCCGCCAGCGCGAGGTCGACCGCCTGCACCGTCTGGATCGTCTCGCCGATGATCCATTTGTTGACCGCGAGGCTCGCGGCGGGTGCCTCCAGCGACTTGCTCGCGCCGATCCCGTTCGACTGGCAGAAGCGCGCCGCGTTCCACAGCTTGGTCGCGAAGTTGCGGTATCCCTCGACCCGCTTCTCATCCATCTTGATATCGCGGCCCTGGCTCTCCATCGCCGCCATGAAGAAGCGCAGCGCGTCGGCGCCGTAGCGGTCGATCAGCCCGAGCGGGTTGACGACATTGCCCTTCGACTTGGACATCTTCTGCCCGTCGGCGGCGCGGACGAGGCCGTGGAGGTAGAGCGTGCGGAACGGCACGTCCTGCATGAAGTGCATGCCCTGCATCATCATCCGCGCATCCCAGAAGAACAGGATGTCGAAGCCGGAAATCAGCACGTCGTTGGGGTAGCGGCCGTGGAGCCTGGGGTCGGCATCCTCCGGCCAGCCCATCGTCGCGAACGGCCACAGCGCGGAGGAGAACCAGGTGTCGAGGACGTCGCTATCCTGCCACAACGGTATCGGCCCGAGCGGCGAGATACCCTCTGCCAGAAGATATTTTGGTGTTTCGGTGCGCGGCGGAAGGCCCGCCGCTTGATTGGCGTCTTCAACCTCAACTATCTGGTCTACATCGGCACCGTAATATTCAGCCGCACGCTGGCGAATTTCTGCGAAGCCGTTGCCGACGAAATGCGGACGCTCGAGACCAAATATCTCTTGATGAACGACCTCTAGCCCAAGATTGCCTTTGCTGGGTCCGTACCAAGCCGGAATCCGGTGCCCCCACCATAATTGCCGGCTCACGCACCAGGGCTGGATGTTCTCCATCCAGTTGAAGAACGTCTTCTCCCAGCTCTTCGGCACGATCTTGATCGCGCCAGCTTGCACCGCCTCGATCGGGCCTTTCGCCAAGGTCTCGGCATCGACATACCATTGGTCGGTGAGCCACGGCTCGATCACGTCGCCCGAGCGATCGCCATAGGGCGTCTGGATCGTGCGCGGCTCGGCGTCGTGCTCCTCGCCTTCCTTATCGACATGCGGGACGAGGAACCCCTCGGCCTTGAGCTTCTCGACGACCAGTTTGCGCGCCCAGAAGCGGTCGATGCCAAGCAGGTCGTCGGGGATCAGCCCGTCGCTCGTCTGCGTCACTTGCGCCTTGGCGTCGAGCATGTTGAGCATCTCGCCCGCCTTGAACCCGGCGCGCTTGCCCACTTCGAAATCGTTGAAGTCGTGCCCCGGCGTGATCTTGACGGCGCCCGACCCCAGCTCAGGATCGGCATGATCGTCGGTGATGATCGGGATCAGCCGCCCGGTGATCGGCAGGCGCACGTTCTTGCCGACCAAATGCGTGTAGCGGTCATCCGCCGCGTTCACCGCGACGGCCATGTCGGCGAGCATCGTCTCGGGCCGCGTCGTCGCGACCTGGATGAATCCGCTGCCGTCCTCGAGCGGATAGCGCAGATGCCAGAAGCTGCCCTTGATTTCCCTGGTCTCGACCTCGAGGTCGCTGATCGCGGTGCCCAGGCCGGGGTCCCAGTTCACCAGCCGCTTGTCGCGATAGATCAGGCCCTGGTTGTAGAGATCGACGAACACCTTGAGGACGGCCTTCGAAAAGCCCTCGTCCATCGTGAAGCGCTCGTTCGCCCAATCCATCGAGCAACCGAGCCGGCGGAGCTGCTGCGTGATCTCGCCGCCGCTCTCTTCCTTCCACTGCCACACCTTCGCGACGAACTCGTCGCGGGTGAAGTCGGTGCGCTTCTGCTGCTTCTCACCAAGCTGGCGCTCTACCACCATCTGCGTCGCGATGCCGGCATGGTCGGTGCCGACCACCCAGAGCGCGTCCTTGCCCTTCAGCCGGGCGTGTCGGACAAGCACGTCCTGCAGCGTGTTGTCGAGCGCGTGTCCGATGTGGAGCGAGCCCGTGACGTTGGGCGGCGGGTTGACGATCGTCCACGGCTCCGCGCCCGGGCGGTCGGGGCGGAACTGGCCGCTCGTTTCCCAATGCGCGTACCAGCGCGATTCGATTTCGGCGGGGTCGAAGGTTTTCGGCAATTCGCTCATGGACAGGGCCTGTAGCCACTCTGCCCTTCAAGCGGAAGGCAGTCCTAGAAGGGCTTTTCGCCGATATAATTGCCGGCGTCGCTATAGCGGCAGACGAGCACGTCCTCTTCCGCGCCGGTCGCCTTCGCGCAGCCGACCCGGCCGGTGTCGCGCCACATCAGTTGCGTATAGTGGCCGACGTCCGCGACCTTCCCGGTGGTGCTGTTCTCCGGGAAGCGGCCGGACTTGTAATAGCGTTTCTCGCGCACCCAGCCGTCGACCATCGCTTCGGCGGAATAATAGCCCTTGGTACCGGCCCACAGATTCTCGCCTTCGGGCTGCCGCGCGTCGTGGGGCGCATGCTCGAACTTGCCGGTTGCGGCGAGATGGCGCGCCCATATCGCGGCGTCGGCCGCTAGCGCCGGATCCCAGCGCAGCGGCGCGATCCCCAATGCGACGCGCTCGCGATTGTGCGCCGCCAGGACGCGATCATCGAAATTTACGTTAAGGGTCGCGGCGCCGAGCAGCCACGGCGACGCCAACAGTGCGGTGCCCGCAATCCACACTCTGCGCCGGTTCGCCATGGCACGGTGCTAACCCGCGGGCGCTCACCGTCGCGTTTCCAGCAATGGTTAGGATGGGGTTAACTACGTTCCGCCGCGGACGATCGCCACGATGTCGCCGCGCTTGACCTGCGCGAAGAGCAACTTGGCGAACGCGAGCGGCACGCCGACGCAACCGTGCGTGGCGGCGCCGAACCGCACGTTGCTGGCATGGATCGCGACTCCGTCATTCGTGAGGCGCAGCATATAGGGCATTTCGGCGTCGTACAGGCTGGAACTGTGCTGTTCCGCCATCGCGAGGATCGGAAACACGCCGGTCGGCGTCGGCTTGCCGTCGGTGCCGTAGAGAATCACCGCCGATCCGATCTCCTCGTCCGACCGGAACACGGACATCGTCTGCCGCGCCAGGTCGATGCGAACCCAGACCGGGCCAGGCGCGACGCCGTCGTCGTTCCACACGAAGTCGCCGAACTTCATCTTACTGCGGACGTTGAGCAGGCTGCGGACCGTGCGCCGCTCGCCGTTGGGCAAGGACAGGATGGGTTCCTTGCCGACGGGATAGCGAATGCGGCCCTGATCCACCGCCGACGGGGAGGCCACGGGCTGGGCCGGCGGTGAACGCAGCTGAGACCATACGACCAGCGCGGCTGCCACCAGCACAATGGGCAGCGCGAACCGCAGAAAGGCCGGCATCCGCGTTACTGAACGGCAAGCCCAGTGCGGCGCGTCCCACCGCCCCGCAGGCCGAACCCGATCGCGAAGAATCCGATCATCAGGCTGAGCCACGTCGCCGGTTCCGGCACCGCGCTGCCGACGCCCGGCGTGGTGCCGCCACCACCGCCGCCGCTGCTTCCTCCGCCTCCGCCTCCGCCTCCGCCTCCGCCGCCACCACCGCCGCTCACGATGATCGGCGTGGTGCCGCCCCCATTGGAGATCGGGTATGACCCGACTGCCGGCGGCAAGGAGTCCAGGTTGGCAACCACAGCGTCGCCGCCGGGCAACACGACTGGCCCGGTCGGCCCGTAGGGACTCGGGCCGGCGACATTCCCGGTTTCATAGGCGATGGCCGGCACGTCGGATACCGGCGCGCCCGGACGTGTGCGTTCCTTGCTCAGCACGCGCTCCTTGGGGCCGAACATTTCCTTGAGCGATGCGACCCGTCGGGCCTTGGTCTGCGTCAACGCGCCGGGGGCACGAACGCCCGGCGACCGCGCGTCGAGATCCTGCTGAAGCGCATCGACCCCGCCCTTCGCGGCGAGCTTGGCAATTTCCGACATGCCAGTGCCGGCGGCCATCGTCGGCGTCTGCGCGCCCGTAAGCCCCAGGCCAACAGTGGCCATAATCGCCGCCGCAGCGATACCGGTTCGCCCGTTGAACAGATGGCCGGCGATCATGATCGAATTCGGCTACGCAAACACATCACCCCTTACGCGCATGCTTCAGGATGATTACAACGTCGTTAACCCATATTGGTTGCTTTCCCGCGGATCGTTGCACAACGGCAACGTCTCCCTCTGGCACAACGCTCTAAGCGCGGGTCCTTGGGCAGCCCATCCGAGTCAGCGGTTCGAAGAACCTGCAATCCGTCACTTAACGGCGTTTTTCCCGGTCCATTTGCCAAGCCAGCCGAGCACTTCGCGATACCATTGCCGGCTTTCCTTGGGCGCGAGCACCCAATGGCTCCCGCCGGGGAACACGACCAGCCGCGACGGGATCTCGCGGCGCTGGAGCGCGGTAAAGGCAGCGATTCCCTGCGTATAGGGAATGCGATAATCGCCCTCGCTGGTGATGACGAGCTGCGGCGTCTTCCATTTGTCGACGAAGTTGACCGGGTTCCATTTCTCGAACGCGGCGGGGTCTTCGTAATAGGCTTTGCCGCCATGCTCCCATTCGTCGAACCAAAGCTCCTCGGTTTCGTACGCCATCGCGCGCGCGTCGAACACGCCGTCATGCTGGACGATGCATTTGAAGCGGTCGGGCCACTGCCCCTCGATCCAGTTCATCATGTAGCCGCCGTACGACGCGCCCAGCGCGCAGGCGTTGTTGGCGTCGATTTCGGGGAATTTTGCGGCTGCCGCGGCCAGCCCCTTTTGTAGGTCTTCGAGCGGCCAGCCGCCCCAATTGTTGCGTATCGCGTCGCTGAAGGCTTGGCCGTAGCCGGTCGATCCATGGAAATCGACCGCCACCACGGCATAGTCCGCACCGGCGAATACCGCCGGGTTCCAGCGATAGGACCAGCTGTTGTTCATCGTGCCCTGCGGCCCGCCATGAACGATGAACGCCACCGGCAGTTTGGGCTGATTCCGCTCGCCCGCCGGTGTCGCGACATAGCCCCACACCGTGTCGTTGTTGGCGCCCGCGAAGCTGAAGCGCCGAACTACCGGCATGTCGATCCCGGCCAGCTTGTCGGCATTGACGCTGGTCAGCCGCGTCGTCTTCTTGCCCGCCAGCCAATAGAAATCGTCGGGCGCGGTGAGCGAGTTCATCGCGAACACCAGTCCCTTGGCGGTCGGCACGACGGCGGAGACGTTGCCCTCCTTGGTCAACCGCGCGACCTTGCCCGTGGTGGGCGAGACCGCCCAGATCGGATTTTCCTGGGTATCTTCGGCGGTGACGTAGATCGTCTTCGAATCGAGCGACCAGGCGATCGACCCGACCGATCGGTCCCAGTTAGCTGTCAGCGGAGTGATCTCTCCACTGTTGAGGTCGCGCAGTATCAAAACTTGTCGGTCAGCCTCGTAGCCCGGCCGCTTCATTGCGAAGTAGGCCAGGTACTTACCATCCGGCGACGGAGTCGGGAGGTTATCCATGCCATCGTTGAAATCGGTGAGATTGACCGACGCATGGGAGCCGTCTGCAGGCGCGACGAAAATGTCGAGATTGGTCGACAGCGATTCGATCCGTCCCGCCTCGCGCAGCGCGAAGAACACGGCCTTGCCGTCGGCCGACCACGACACTTCCTCGCCGCCGCCGAACGGCTTGGACGGGCTGTCCCCGACCAGCGCACCCTCGATCGCCTTGCCGTATCCGCTCGCCTTGCCGCCCGCCATCGGTAGCACGAACAGTTGCGAGCGCGTGCCGTCGCCCCAGACGTTCCAGTGGCGAATGAACAATTGGTCGTAGGTGCGGCCGTTGCCGGCATCATCGGCCTTCTTGACCATCGCCGGCTCGCTTGACGGCGCACCCGGCAGACGATCGGCCCAGATCAGCAACTTATCGCCGGTTGGCGCGACCTTGAACCCGCCGAGCCCGCCCTTCAGGTCGGTGACCTGGGTCGGCGTGCCCCCCGTAACCGAAACCGACCAGACATTGTCCTCGCCGCCCTGATCGGACTGGAAGAATACGGTCTTGCCGTCGGCAGATATCTGCGGCGCGGTTTCGTTGGTCGCGGGATCCGCGACGAGCTTCTCGGGCTTCGCGCCCTTGGTCGTCAGGTCGAGCCGCCACAGGTCGAACCGCCCCTTGTCCTTGGCCAGATCGGTCTCGCGTTGCTGCCACACCAGCCAATGCCCGTCGGGCGACACTGCCGGCGCGGCGACGCGGCTGAGCATCGTCAAATCCTCGATCGTGAGCTGACGCGCGGTGGCGGGAAGGGCGACGGTGGCGAGCGCGACGCTCGCGAGCAGCAGCTTTTTCATGAGCGAAACGATAGAGCAGAAGCACGTTGCCGGAGCAACTATCCGCTACGCCTTAACGCCCGCCGGTGATCCGCGCGATTTCCTTGGCGACCATCGATTCGACCAGCTCGGGCAAGTTCCGGTCGAGCCAATCGCTCAACATCGGGCGGAGCATCTCGCGCACCATCCCTTCGAGCGTGTCGGCGCCCGCAGTCTCGGGCTTCACGATCAGCCGCGACAGATTATCGAGCGGCGCGCGGCTCGCTTCGGCGGTTTGCGGCGACACGATCGTCTCCGGCGCTGGCGCAGCTTGTGGCGCGGCGATGGGCGCGGGTGCAGCAATGGGTGCGGACTCCTCCGCAACCGGCGGCGACATCGGCATCGGCGCGGGTTCCGGGAGCGGTTCTACGGCCACGGGCTCGGCAACGGCGGGTTGCGGCGCGGCGGGCGGCTCGGGCGCTTGCTCGCTCAATTCGAGAACGTCATCGTCTTCGACGAAATCCTCGGCCGGTGGCGGCGCGGGACGACGGCGCGCACGGATCGGCGCGCCGTTTTCGGCGTCCTCGGCGATGATCCGTTTGATGGAGGCCAGGATGTCCTCCATCGACGGTTCGGCGCTTACATCCCCCATATGCAGCCTGCTTCCCTGTCGTACCGATAGGCCACGCGAACCGCGTGGTTAATTCTTCGGCACGTTTGCGGGAGTATCGGGGGCTATGTCAACCGGCGCGTTCAATTGCGGGTCGAGCGGGCGGCCCTGCGACGAATCCTGCGCCGGCGTCGCGCGCGTGCTTGTACCGGTCGGCTTATATTCCGGATTGCCGCCGAAATCGCTCCAGCTGCCCTTGACCTTCTTGTAATTGGTCAACGGATCGTAGAGCACCCCGCCGTCCAGCCCGAGGTCGCGCGCCTCGGCCTGGCCCATCGCCGACAATAGCGCAAAACCGGCGACATAGGCGTCGCGCTGCGCGGTCACCAACGTCACTTGGCTGTTGAGCAATTCCTGTTCGGCGTTGAGGATGTCGAGGATCGTGCGGTTGCCGACGCTATTCTCGGCGCGGACGCCCTCCAGGCTCAGCTTGTTCGCCTCGACGGCCCGTTGCGACGACGCGATTACTTCGAGCGAGGACTTCCAGATCGCATAGGCCGACCGCGTCTGCGCGATCACCGCGCGTTCGGTGTCGGTCACTGTCTCCAGCGCTTGCGCGCGGCGTTCCTGCGCCTGGCGGATCTGCGCCGAGGGCAAGCCGCCCTGGAACAGCGGCAAGGTAAATTGCAGCCCGACCGTGCCCGCGCTGCCGGTCTGGCCGGGCTTCGGGCCGGTGCCGGCACCGAGCGACCCAAGATAATTGGAGTAATTGCCGCCGACCACGCCCGACAGCGTGGGCAAGCGAGAGGCGCGCGCCGCGCTGACGTCATATTTGCTGGCATCACCCGCGCGAACCGCGGCGAGGAGATTGGGATTGTTCTTGAGCGCCATGTCGACCGCCGCGTCGGGCGATATCGGCAGGTTCGGCAGCGCGGGCGGATCTTCGAGCACGCCCGGCGGTGTGCCGACGAACCGGATATAGCTTTCCTTGCTCGAGATCAGCCGAGCCATCGCGGTTTCGAGCTGGCTGCGCGCGATCGCAAGACGCGCTTCGGACTGCGCGACGTCGGTGCGCGTCAGGTCGCCCACCTGGAATCGGTCCCTGGCCGCCCGGAGGTTGACGTCCAGCACCTTCACGTTTTCCTTGTTGAGGCCGACGATCGCCTCGTCGCGGATCACGTCCATATACGCGCCGACCGTGCCGACGAAGAGGTCCGATTCGCTGCCACGCAGCTGATCGCGCGCGGCGTCCGAACGGATTTCGGCGCCCTTGACCGTATTCGCCACGCGGCCGCCGCGGAACAGCGGAACCGTGAGCTGGGTGTTCCCCTGCAATAGACGATCCGGGTTCGTCAGCGAGTTCGAGCTGTTGAGGGCGTTCTCGGTGTAACCGCCGTTGAGACTAAGATTGGGTCGGCCCGCCGACTTGGCGATTGGCACATTCTCGTCGGTTGCACGCACATCGGCGCGCGCCGCGGCGAGGCCCGGGTTGGTGTTGTACGCCTTGACCAGCGCCTCGCGCAGCGTGTCGGCCGCGGCGGGCCCCGCCACCATGCCGATTATCGCCACTCCGGCGAGCAGAACCGAAACGCGCATCAAATCCCCACTTCGTTAGAACGCAAAGCCGCGCGGCGCGGCGAACCCCGGCAACGCGACGCAATCGATGTCGGCGAACGCGCGAAGCCCGAAGCCGCCCTTGATCGCGCGGCCCGTCGCGAGTCGGCGCACACCGCGCTCGATGACGCCGGATACCACGCGGCCGCCCGGCGCGACCTGGCTGACCAGGCTATCGGGCAATTGCTCGACGCAACCGTCGACCACCAGCACGTCATACGGCGCGCGCTTGGCATGGCCCTTTTCGAGCGGCCCTTCGACCAGCGTGACGTTCGCCAGATCTTTGAGCGCATTCTTGGCATGTGCGGCCAGGTCATGATCGCTTTCGACCGCGACGACCGACGCGACCAGCCGCCCGAGCACCGCCGCGGTGTAGCCACCCGCCGCGCCGATCAGCAGCACCTTGTCGGTCGGCAGCAGATACGCCTCGGTCAACAGCTTACCCGTCGCGATCGGCACGTTGAGGTATCGGCCGTTGCCGATCGCCACGGCGGTGTCGCGATAGGCCAGCCGGCGCACGTCCTCCGGCACGAACTTCTCGCGCGCAACCGTCGCCATCGCGGTCACCACGCGCGGGTCGTTGACCGCGTTGGTCCGCAACTGGCTCTGCACCATGGCATGGCGCATCGCTTCGAAACTGGTGATGTCCGCCGCCGGATCGCTCATGGGCCCGCTCTTTTGCATAACTGTTTTATGTATGCAACACACTTCGTGCCGCGCCTACCCTATATGGCGCGGTCACGCCCGCGCCAAGCATCTGACCGATCTAAATTGCTTTGGATCGGCCAAGCGGTGGTTGACTTGGGCAGGAGCCTTGCGCAAAGCCCCGCGCCTTGCCGCATCGGGGCCCGATGGCGGAGTGGTGACGCAGAGGACTGCAAATCCTTGCACCCGGGTTCGATTCCCGGTCGGGCCTCCAGCTGTCAGGGCAGCTTTTCGCCCGTCGCCGCCTGCAGCACCGCATACCATTCGGCGCGGGTCCAACTCACCTTGAACGCATCGCCTGCCGCGCGGATGCGCTCTGCGCGCTGGCTGCCGACGATCGGAATGATCCGCGCGGGATGCGCCATCACCCAGGCATAGGTTGCCGCCGCGACGGATACGCCCGTTTCCTCAGCCTTGGCCGCCAGCAACGGCGAAGCGCCGCCCTGGCCCTCCGCAACGCGCCCGCCGCCCAGGGGAGACCAAGCGAGCACGGCATAATCGCGCTCCATCGCCGCATCGAGCGTTCCATCCCACAACGGTGCAGTGTGGAGCGGTGAGAATTCGGGCTGCGTGCTCGCCAGCGGGATCGTCAGGAAATGGTCGAGCGCGGCGACCTGCGCCGGCGTGAAGTTGGATACGCCAACCGCGCGGGTTTTGCCGCTCGCGACGAGACGTTCGAGCGTCGCCGCCAATTCCTGCGGATGCTCCAGAAGATCGGGGCGGTGAATTTGCCAGAGATCGACATGGTCCACCCCGAGCCGCCGGAGCGAGGCATCGATAGCGCGCTCGAGGTATTCGGGACTCGAATCGTAGGGCACGTCGGGAACGATCCCGCCCTTGGTCGCCAGCACGATCCGCTCGCGCAGTCCCGGCGTCTCGGCCAATACGCGCCCGAACAGCGACTCGGCATCGTCGCCCTGCCCGCGCCGGGCCATGCCGTAGATGTCGGCGGTGTCGAACAGCGTGATACCGGTCTCTAGCGCAGCCTCGGCCAGCGCGCGCGCCGCCGCGACGTCGCCCGACAGCCGCCACATGCCCCAAGCGATCGGCGACACCTGGATCCCGCTGCGGCCGAGCGGGCGCGATTCGCAAGAAAGAATTTGCTGCATGCCAAACTTATCGCACGCTGGCATCGCGATGAGGAAGCAATTAGAGGATCATGTCCCCGTCGCCGCCCGCCAGGATGCGGCCCATCGCCTCGAACAGCGCGTCCATCGCCACGGGTTTGAACAGCACATCGTCGGCGCCCGCCGCCAGGCAGCGTTCGCGCAGGTCCAGCGCGGTATCGGCGGTGACGACGATGATCGGCAGCTTGGCTTTGGCGTCACCCCGCGCGCGGATCTGCTCGATCGCGGTGATGCCATCCATCCCCGGCATGCGCAGGTCGATCAGCGCCACGTCGAAATCGCTCTCTTCGATGAGCTTAAGCCCGATCTCGCCGCTCTCGGCCTCGGTCATCGTCGCGCCGGCGACACTGAGCATGTCGCCGACGACGCGCCGGTTCATGGGGTCGTCCTCGATGAAGATCACGTTCATCGGCGGGCCTTTTCGCGAGCCGCGGCTAAGGGGGTGTGTTGTGACATTACGACTCCCCTAGCCTTCAAGCCGCACGACTATCAATAACATCATTTTGCACCGCCGTAACGATTTCCTGTACCAACGCCGCGCCGGCGATCGGTTTGGCGATCAACTGATCCACCCCGGCCGCCGCAAATCGCGCGCGGTCGTCATCGTTCGGGTTGGTCCACAGCAACGACAGTGGTGCGCCGACGAGCGCCTTGACACCGTCCACCGCGTCACCATCCATCGCGATGGTCAACTCGTCGGTCAGCACGCGATCGATTCCGCCAGCGGCGATCGCCGCGGCCGCTTCGGTGATCGATCCGGCAATCTTTACCGCGGCAACGCGCGGCGTGAACAACGTCTTCAGCATCGCGCGGCTGATCGGGTTCTTGTCGACGATCAACAGCGCGGCGGCATTGCTGTCGGCCGCGACCGGCGCTTCTTCCGCGACGCGCACCAGCGGCACCGCGAAGGTGAAGGTCGACCCCTGCCCTTCCTCGCTCACGACCGTCACGTCGCCACCCATTGCGCGCGCGATGTTGCGGCAGATCGCGAGACCTAGCCCGGTGCCGCCGAACTGGCGTGTGGTACCGGCGTCGGCCTGGCGGAACGATTCGAAGATCAGGTCGAGCTTCTCGCTGGGGACGCCGATCCCGGTATCGCGGACGACGATGACGACCTGCTCGCCATCGGTGCCGGAGACCATTTCTGACGAAAGGTGGATCGACCCCGTCTGGGTGAATTTGAGCGCGTTGGACAACAGGTTGAACACCACCTGGCGCAGGCGCGCAGGGTCGCTCTCGATCCGGTTCGGCGCCGCGCTGACGTCGAGGTCGAAGGTCAGCCCCTTCGCCCGCGCCTGATCTTCCCACATCCGCGATACGTCGCGCAGCATCGTTGGCAGGTCGACCGGCGCCTTTTCGACGGTCAAATTGCCGGTCTCCATCTTGGCGACGTCGAGGATGTCGTCGACCAGCGCACGCATCGACACGCCGGCGCCATGCACCACACCGATGCGGTCGCGCATCGTCGCGTCGAGCTTTTGGTCGGCCAGCATCACTTGAGTCATGCCCAGGATCCCGTTCAACGGCGTGCGGATTTCGTGGCTGGTGGTCGCCAGGAATTCGGTCTTGGCCGCCAGCGCCTTGCCGAGCGCGACGTTGGTCGAGGCGAGATCGACGTTCGCGGCGCGCACCTTGTCGCGGCTCTTGCGGATCGTGACCAGGCCGAAGCCGAGCATGCCGATGACGATGACCGCGGTGATGCCCGAGCCGATGAAAATCCAGCGCTGCGTCTGTGCCTGGGCATGTTCGAAATCGGCCTGTTTCTTGGCGTCGTCGGCCTGCAGTTTGACGATCTTGAGTTCCTTGTTCGACAGGTCGAACTTGGCGCCCGCCAGCGCGGTGCTGGACGATGCCGCAACCTTGTTGCTGGCGTCGTCGAGCGACTTGAGCGCTTCGAGGTGAACCAGCGCGCGACCGTTATCGCCGAGCTTCTTGTAGATATCGAACGCGGTCTTGTGCGCTTGCCACCACACCATCGTCGGCTCGGCGACGTTGACGTCGGCAAACGCGCGTTCGATCCGCGTTCGCGCCTCAGTCAGATTGCCACGCTGCAGCGATACCTGCGCGGCGACCGACCAGAACAAGGCGGTCGATCCCGCGCTGTCGCGGTCGCGCGGCAGGCGAAAGCCTGCGGTTACGGTCTGGTCGGCGGCATCGACCTTGCCGGCGCGCAGCTGCGTCCACGCAAGGTTGCGAAGGATCTGCGCCTGCATCACCGTGCTGTCGAGGCTGCGCGCGAGCTTTAGCGCTGCGGCGAAATCGCTTTCGGCCTTATCGTATTGACCCAATTCCTTCAGCACGTCGCCGCGATTGTTGTACATCGCCACGAGTAGCTGCGGATCGCCGCGATAGATGGCGAGCGCTTCGCTGTATTTGGTCAGCGCCGACTTATAGTCGATCGCGTCCTGATAAAGACCGGCGATGCTGAGCAACGCGATCGCCTGACTGCGTGCATCGTTGATCGCCCGGTAGATTTCGAACGCCGCCTGATAGTCGGACAGCGCCGCGGCGACATTGGCGGTCGCGGCGTGATACCCCCCGCGCGAGCGCAGCACGTCGCCCTTCAACTTGGTGGCCGGCAAGGACTTGAGCGTCGCGTAAGCAGCTTCGATCAGCGGGCCGGCAGCGTTCGGGTCGTTGAGCCGCAAATGCGCCTCGCCCTCGAGCCATTGCGTCGTCGCGATCCGGGTCGCGCGCTCAGCGCCCGGGCCGCCATTGGCGATGACGCGCGCCGCCTTCGCCTTGGTGATCGCCTGTTGCGGGTCGGTCATCATGCTCGCCCGCGCGTCCGCGACCGCCGCGTCGAAGTTGACCGGTGCCCCCGACTGCGCGCCCGCCGGCGCCGCACCGAACAGCAGCGCGGCGAGCAAGACGATCAGTAAATGGATGTGGCGCGCCGTCATCGTGCCCGCACCTTGCACAGCCCGCGTTAAAACGGCGCTAAGCCTTTACGCGACTCGACGAAAAGCACCGGCGCGGAACGTCGCGCGCGCCGAATCGACCAACGCGGCATCCTTGTGGTCGCGCATATACTGACGGAACGCCTCGATCTCGATCGGGCGGCTGATCAGATAGCCCTGGATCATGTCGCACCCCATCACGCTAAGCAAAGCGAGGGCGGCCGGCGTTTCGACGCCCTCGGCGGTCACTTCCATTTCCAATGCGTGGGCAAGATCGATGGTCGAGCGGACGATCAACGGGTCGCGGTTGCTGCTGGTCAATTGCAGCACGAACATCTTGTCGATCTTGAGCTCGCGCGCGGGGAGCTGCTTCAAATACGCAAGGCTCGACAACCCCGCGCCGTAATCGTCGATCGCGATGGCGATGCCATGGTCGGCGAAAATATTGAGGTTAGCGATCGCGCTGACGGGATCGCGGATGACCGAGGTCTCGGTAATTTCGAAGCCGAGCTGCACGTCGGTCGCGCTGACGATCTCGCAGGCGCGTTTGACGAACTTCGCGTTGCTCAGCAGCTGGCCGGAGATGTTGATGAAGATGGTGATGTCCTGGCCGTCGGCACGCAGCAATTGCTGGTCGGCGATCACTTGCTCGATCGTCCACAACGTCATGCGATCGATGTCACGCGTGCTTTCGGCGAGCGGAATGAAGTCGTTCGGCAGAATCAATCCGCGCTTGGGGTGGCGCCACCGCAGCAGGGCCTCCGCGCTCGCGACTTGCTGGCGACGGACATGCACCTTGGGCTGATATTGCAGGAACAGCTCATCGCGATCGACCGCGCCTGACAGGTCGCGCTTCAACGCCATCGCATCGACCAACGGATCGAGCAGCGACAAATCGCGCACCACCGGTGCGTGATCGTTGCGCGACTGGGCGAGCGCGTCCTCGACCTCCTCCGCGAGCCGGATTTCATCCACCGACCCCGGCGGCCCGGCGGCGACACCGATCGCCAGATCGAGCGAGTGATGCTCGCCGTCGAAATCGAACGGCTCGGCGGCAGCGGTTGCCAGTGTGGCCGCAAAAGCGTTCAGATCGACCGAGTCACTGAGGCAGGTTTCGACTTCGATCGTCCAGCGCCCGACCACCGCCACCGCGGCGTTGGGGAACGATGCCGTGATCCGATCAGCGACGTCGAGCGCCACGTCGTTCGAGCGGGCGACGCCGAGCAGGCGGCGCAGCGCCGCCTGATTGGTCAATTGCAACAGCGATTGCGCGATCCACGGCTTGGCGACCGATGCTTCGATCGTCGGCATCATGCGGCTGCTGCGGGCGCGTCGCGCAACGCCGCTACTCGGCCGCGAAGACCGGGCGGCGGCTGGGCTATTCGGTGTGCGGACGCGCGACATGTCTCAGGCGATACCGCACGCGGCTGAAGGAACCCTTAAGCCGCGCCAAAATGCGACAAAAGTTCGCTGCGGATCACGGCCACGATCGTTTGCTTTTTGGTTAAATTTCAATTAACAATGAGCCGTGCCCGGGGTGGGCGCACAAGGAGTAAAGCAATGCTCGCGTTTCTCATTGCGCTTATCCACGGCGATCAGATTCGCCCCTGGTAAGCGGTTTTAGACGGCCCGTTTCCTGCCGGTTTCCCTCGCTTTTACAGCGAGATGCCGACGGAGACGGGCCGCTCTTTATTCGGCACGGACGAGCCGCCGGAACAGCAGCATCGCTGACCAAAAATCGTTTAAAATTAACTATTTGTTAACCAATTCGAATCGGACGTTAAGCACGTTCGGACGCTCACTCTCGCGTTAACTATGTTGCGCGAAGGCCACAGTTCGGGTCAGCCGGCCGTCGTCTCCGACCAGCCGCCACCGATCGCTTTGAACAGCGCGACGCTCAACTGGCGAAGCTGCGCATCGCTCGCCGCCAGATTTTCGCGCGCACGCAGCACGTCGACCTGGGTGTTGATCACCGTGTCCTGTGCGACCAGCCCCGACTGATAGCGCGCCTGGTCCGCGGCGGCGGATTGGTCGGCGTCGGCCAGCGCCTGGCGCAACAGCGCATTGCGCCGCCGTTCGGCATCGATCCGCACCAGCGCATCCTCGACGTCGCGCAGCCCTTGCAACACGGCGGTGCGGTAAGCCTGATAGGCTTGCTCGCGCTGTTCCTTGCGAACGCCGACGGTCGCCTTGCGCTTGCCCCAGTCGAACAGCGGGAAGCTTGCCGCGCCCGTGCCGGTCAATTGCAGGCTGTCGCCGGTGAACAGCGTCGCCAGCGAGGTCGAGATCAACTGCGCGATGCCGGTCAGGTTGAATTTGGGGTAGAGGTCGGCGACCGCGACGCCGATATCGGCGGTCGACGCCGCCAGGTTGCGCTCCGCCGCCCGGATGTCCGGGCGGCGGCGCAGCAAATCGCTCGGCAATCCCGCCGGGATCGTCGGCGTCGCCGCCAGCGCCGGCAAAGGTCCCGACAATTCGCCGAGCAGGCTTTCCGGGTTTTGGCCCAGCAAGACGCCAAGCGCATGCTTCCTGACTTCGAGATCGGCCTTGAGCGGTTCGATCCGCGCGCGGGTTGCGGTAATGTTGCCGTTCTGGCGCGTCACGTCGATGCCGGGGACCAGCCCGACCTTGGCGATGTTGCCGGCGATCTGCAGCGCCCGGCCCTGGCGTTCGATCTCGCTGTCGAGCACCGCGATCTGATCGAGGTCGAGCCGCAGCGCGAAATAGGCGTCGGCCACTTCGGCCGAGAGCATCACCGCGGCGTCGCGGCGGTTCCATTCGGCTGCTTCGGTCCGCGCCAGCGCGCCCTCGACTCCGCGTCGCCCGCCGCCGAAAACGTCGAGCTTCCAGCTCGCGTCGAACCCGACGGCGAAGGTCTTGATGCTGTCGCCCGGCAAGGCGACCCCGCCGGTGGGCGCCCCGCCCGACCCGCCGCCGCCCGAAAAGGCGCGCGCGAGCGACGAGAAACCGGCATTCTTGCTGAACTTGATGTCGGTGGCGTTGGCGGTCGCATCGACCGTCGGCTTGTATTGCGCGCGCGCCTGGATCTCGCCAAGCCGCGCCTGCCGCACCCGGCTGGCCGCCGCCGCCATGTCGGGATTGTCCTTCAGCGCGCGGTCGATCAGCCCGGTCAGCGTCGGATCGCCGAACGCTTCCCACCACCGCGCCGGGTCGATCCCCTGCCCCGGCGGCACCGCGGCCTGCGCACCTGCGAAGGTCGCCGGCACAGGCAAATCCGGGTTGGTGTAGTTCGGGCCGACGGTGCAGGCGGTGATCGCCAGCATCGAGACGAGCAGAATCGGTTTCTTCAGCATATCAATGTCCCATTCCGCCGCCGCCGCCGCCCGGGTTCTTCCCCGACCGCATCAGGAAGACGCACGGCATCAGCACGAGGATCAGCAACATCAGCGCGCGGAAAACGTCGAGGAAGCTCAGCATCGCGACTTGCCGCATCATTTGCTGGAACAGCACCGCTTGCGGCAGCACGTTCGGGTCGCCGACGCCGGCGAGCGCTCCTTTCGCCTGGGCCAGCCACTGGTTGTAATTCGGATCGAGCGGATTTAGGTTTTCGACCATGCTAGACTGCCGCCGCTGCATCGCGTGCGCGAGCATCGATTGCGACAAGGAAATCCCGATGGATCCGCCCAGGTTGCGCGCGACGTTGAGCATGCTCGACGCCTGGTTGGTGCTCTCGCGCGGCAATCCCTGATAGGCGACCGCGTTGATCGGCACGAACAGGAACGGCAGCGCCATCGCCTGATACAGCCGCCCCATCGCGGCATCGGCGAAGCTGATGTCGGCGGAAAAATGCGTCATGTTCCACAACGCGGCGGCCTGAACGAACAGCGCGCCGCCGAGCAGGATGCGCGCGTCGACCACCCCCACCAGCCGCCCGGCGAACGGCACCGCCACCAGCGTCGCGATCCCGCCCAGCGTCAGCGCGAGCCCGGCGTCGAACGAGCTATAGCCCATCACTTGCTGCAGCATCTGCGGGATCAGCTGGGTGGTGCCGTAGAGAATGAGGCCGGTGATCGCCATGACCATCAGGACGGCGACGAAATTGCGGTTCTTGAACAATTTGACGTCGATCACCGGGTATTTGTGCTGCGACTCCCAAAAGCCCAGCACGACCAGCGACACGAATGAGATCGCCGCGGTCGCGCAGATGAATCCGCTGGCGAACCAGTCCTCGCGCTCGCCACGGTCGAGCGTCAATTCGAAGAAGCCGAGGCCCAACGCGACCAGCATCACGCCGATATAGTCGATCCGCAGGCCGCCCTTGATCCGCTTGGCGCGGTCGTCCTTCACTTGCTTGGGCTCGTCGACGAACACGTCGGCGAGCAGCCAGGCGACGATCCCGATCGGCACGTTAATCAGGAACACCCAGTGCCAACTCGCCACTTCGGTGATGTAGCCGCCAAGCGTCGGGCCCAGCACTGGCCCAACCACCACCACGATCGCGAACGCCGCGATCGACATGCCGCGCTTTTCGGGCGGGAAGGTATCGACCAGCATCGATTGCTCGACCGGCGCCAAGCCTCCGCCGCCTATGCCCTGAAACACTCGCGCGATCACGAGCGTCGTGAGGTTGGGCGCGATCCCGCACACGAACGACGAGATCGTGAACAGCGCGATCGAAATCAGGAAATAGCGCTTTCGCCCGATCGCGTCGGACAGCCAGCCCGAGATCGGGATGACAATCGCGTTGGCGACCAGATAGCTGGTCAGCACCCACGTCGCCTGATCGATCGTCACCGACAGTCCGCCGGCGATATGGTCGAGGCTGACGTTGGCGATCGAGGTGTCGAGCACCTCCATGAAGGTCGGCAGCGAGATGATGCCGACGATCAGCCAGGGATTGTACGGCCCCGCGGCGGAGCGGCTATTGTCCCAGGCTTCGCCCCCGCCGCTCGCCGGCGCGGATTTGCCCTCGGCGCCTTGTGCGGCGCTCGCCACGTCAGCGGACCTTGACCGTCGGCACCACCGACATGCCCGGCCCGATCGGATAGTTGCGCGGGTCGGGATAATCCTTGCCGATCAGGAAGGTGATCCGCACCGGCACGCGCTGCACCACCTTGACGAAATTGCCCGTCGCATTCTGCGGCGGCAGGATCGCGAACGCCTGGCCCGCGCCGCGCTGGATCGAATCGACCCGGCCGCGGAATTTGACGTCGGGGAAGGCATCGACCTTTATCGTCACTTCCTGCCCGATGCGCATGTCCTTGAGCTGGGTTTCCTTGAAATTGGCGGTAATCCACATCGCATCGGGGACGATCGCCATGACCTGCGTACCCGGCGCGACATAGGAGCCGACGTTGATCGAGCGGTTGACCACCTGCCCCGACACCGGCGCGGTCAGCCGCAGATCGTTGAGCGTGATGCGCGCCTGGTCGGCCTGCGCGCGGCGTGCGGAGATCAGCGCGCCCGCGGCGTCGGCTGCCTTGCGCGCAACCGTGATCTGCGCGTCGGCGCTCGAGACCTGGCGGCGAGCCGCGGCAGCCTGCCCAGCGGTAGAGCGCGCATTGGCGCGCGCCTGGTCGAGCTGGGTCGACGCGACCGCGGACCGGTCGATCCGCGCGAGGTTTTCGTAGCGCGCCAGATCCTGCGCCGCCTTGGTCGCGGCGGCGAGGGGCGCAAGCGCTTGCGACTGCGTCTGGTCGCGCGTGGCGACCGCGGCGGCGATCTGGGCCTGCGCCTGGCTGAATTGCGCCGTCGCCTGGTCGATCCCGGCCTGCGCCTCGGCGAGCTGCGCCTGCGGACCGCTCGGCTTGATCACCGCGAGCAATTGTCCTGCCTTGACGTGGCGATTGTCGAGATCGGCGACCTCGATCAGCGTCCCCGACCCTTCGGGTGCGATCCGCACGATATGCGCATCCACGAATGCGTCGTCGGTCGATTCGAACTGGCGCGAATGGAGGTAGTAGAGCGTGCCCCCGATCACGAGCACCGCGACGACCGCGATCGTGATGATCCAGAACATCGGCTTGCGGAAGATCGGCGTCTTCTTCTCGCCCCCATTTTCAATGGCTTCCGGCTCATCCTTCTGGGGCGTTTCGGTGGCGTCGGCGGGCTTGTCCTCGCTCATGCATGCTCCTGTCGCTCGACGATCATCCGGTCGAGGATGGCGTCGATATTGGCCACGACCCGCGCGGCATATTCGTCGATAATGTCTTCGCTCAGCGTCTCCCGCTCGAGCATCTTGCGGCACATCGCGCGCGCCGCCTTCATCACCAGCACCTGACCGAACAGCGAGATCGCGGCGAGTCGCGCCGCCTGGCGATCTTTCCCGCCGGTCGCGACGCAGATCAGCTCGACCAGCACGCGCCCGGTCTGCCCCATCGGGCCGGCATAGATGCGCTCGAACGCCTCGGTCGGATTGAGCTGCTCGCGCATGATGAACAGCGCCCAGGCGTTGCTCTGCGGTTGCTGGAGGCGCTTCAGGAACGCGCGCATGATGTCGGCGATCGCCCCGCGCGCCGCAATGGGATCGCCGGCCGCAACCACGCGCTCGAAGTCGGCAAGTTGCTCAAGGCCGCCCATCTGCTTGGCGACCTCGTCGGCGGCAGCGAGGTAGAGCCCTTCCTTGCCGCCGTAATGATAGGTGATCGACGACATCGCGGTGTTCGCCGCCGCCGCGATTTCGCGCGTGCTGACGCCTTCCAGCCCGTGCTGGCCGAATTGCTCGATGGCGATGTCGAGGAGTCGCTGTTGAACCACGCGCCGCCAATTAGTTCGTTCGAACGAACATGCAACCGGTTTTGCGCTGGCGGGGGATTATTTTCACAACCCGGCGGCGTGCGCGATGTTCCGCGACAACGGCTGAGTTGCCGAAATCTTCACCACTTCGCGGCTATCTCCACCGCCAAAGCGTATCGAACGAGGAAGCGTATGAAGGACCGTCAGTTCATGATCATATTGGGCCTGGTGGTCGCGGCCGGGCTGGTGATGGGCTTGATCGCGTTCCGCATGACCGGCGGCAGCCCAGGCGTGGAGACCGCGTCGGTGGGTGCCAAAGCGATCGGCGGCGACCCGAATGCGCCGCGCCCCTCCGCCGCCGACGCTGCCGTCGATTCGCAGCCCGAGGCGCCGCCGCTGGCGAGCGACGCCGACTCGCGGAACGGTGAGCCGGCGCCGCCGGCAAAGGATCCGCCCGAAATGCAAGGTCCGACGAACGGCGATCCGCCGGCGATTGCCGCCGAACCGGCATCGGCGGCGCCTGCCCAGACGCAAAGCGATACGACGCCGCCATCCGGCGATGCCCCGCCGCAATAAGCATGCGCGCAAATAGCAGACGCGGCTGGATCATGGCGATCGCCGCGGTGCTCGGCACGATTGTCGTCGGTGTCGCCGTCGCGCTGCTCGTCGTCCCTGCCGACCAGCCGAAGCCTGCCGCGCCCACGGCGACCGCGACGATCAAGATCGCGCCCACCCCACAGCCCGAACCGACCGCATCAGCACCAACGCTAGATACATCCGCGCGAACGTCGGTCACCACACGACGGCACGGGACGCCTCACCCGGCACCAACGATAGCGCCCGACCCCGATGCGGGGACCGTCGTAACGACCAATTCCTGGTAGCCGCGCGCGACTGCGACAATTTGAAACAATTGCGGCATTGATCGGCGACGAACCGCGCCTATTTATGCTGCGTCGCGGCGGTCCTCCCCTTGTTCGCCGCGATCGCGGATCGGCCTCTCCCCCTGTGCCGATCCCCCCGAACTACGGGGCGGTCCTTTCAGGGCCGCCCCGTTTTTTATGCGCGAGCGTGCCGCGCCAAGCACGGCCCTCCCCGGTTGCCCCTCCGCCCTCCGTTCCCTAAGTGTTCACGCGTGACCCAGCCTGCCACCCTCCCCGACGATCCCCCCTATCTGCGCGGCCTCAACCCGCCGCAGCGCGAGGCCGTGCTGACCACCGAAGGCCCCGTCCTGGTCCTCGCCGGCGCCGGCACGGGCAAGACCGCGGCGCTGACCGCGCGGCTCGCGCACCTGCTCTACACCCGCAAGGCGTGGCCGTCGGAAATCCTTTCCGTCACCTTCACCAACAAGGCCGCGCGGGAGATGCGGCACCGCGTCGGCAAGCTGGTCGGCGACGTGGTCGAGGGGATGCCGTGGCTCGGCACGTTCCACGCGATCGGCGCGAAGATGCTGCGCCGCCATGCAGAGCTCGTCGGGCTGCACCCCAATTTCACCATCCTCGACACCGACGATCAGTTGCGCCTGCTCAAGCAACTCGTCCTCGCCGCCGACCTCGACGAGAAGCGCTGGCCCGCGCGCCAACTCGCGGGACTCATCGACGAGTGGAAGAACAAGGGCCTCGTCCCCGCCGACATCCAGGCGGGCGAGAGCGAGCGCTACGCCAACGGCCGCGGCGGCGAGCTCTACGCCGCGTACCAGGCGCGGCTCAAGGCGCTTAACGCCTGCGATTTCGGCGACCTGCTGCTCCACATGCTGGTCGTCCTGCGCACCCACCGCGAAGTGCTCGAGGAGTATCAGCGCCGCTTCAAATACGTCATGGTCGACGAATATCAGGACACCAACAGCGTCCAGTATCTCTGGCTCCGGCTGCTCGCGCAGGAGCGCAAGAATTTGTGCTGCGTCGGCGACGACGACCAGTCGATCTATTCGTGGCGCGGCGCGCAGGTCGAAAACATCCTGAAATTCGAAAAGGACTTCCCGGGCGCTAAGGTCATCCGGCTCGAACAGAATTACCGATCCACCCCGCACATCCTTGCCGCCGCGTCGGGCGTGATCGCCAACAATAGCGGCCGGCTCGGCAAGACCTTGTGGACCGAAGAAGCCGACGGCGAGAAGGTCAAGGTGCTCGGCGTCTGGGACGGCCCCGAGGAGGCCCGCCGCGTCGGCGACGAGATCGAAAGCTGCCAGCGAGCCGGAAAGTCCCTCGACGACATCGCCATCCTGGTCCGCGCCCAGCACCAGACTCGCGAGTTCGAGGACCGCTTCATCGCGATCGGCATGCCGTATCGCATCGTCGGGGGCTTCCGCTTCTACGAGCGCGCCGAAATCCGCGACGCGCTGGCCTATCTCCGCGTCGTCGCGCAGCCCGCCGACGACCTCGCGTTCGAACGCATCGTCAACGTCCCCAAGCGTGGCCTCGGCGACAAGGCGGTGGCGAAGGTCCACCAGCTCGCCCGGGCCGAGGGCATTCCGCTCACCAGCGCGTCGGCGCGCATCCTCGACACCGACGAACTGACCCCGCAGGCACGCCGCGCGCTCGGCAATCTCGTCGTCGACATCGGGCGCTGGCGCGACATGGCGGGGTCGATGCCGCACCCCGATCTCGCGCGTCAGATCCTCGACGAAAGCGGCTATACCGCGATGTACCAAGCGGAGAAATCGGCCGAGGCCGCCGGGCGGCTGGAAAACCTCACCGAACTCGTCCGCGCGATGGAGGAATATGAAAACCTCGGCGCGTTCCTCGAACACGTCAGCCTCGTCATGGATAACGAGAGCAACG
>JBDSWC010000017.1:0-21476 GCA_039926845.1 Sphingomonas sp.
TGACCCTGGACCCCCGCCTTCGCGGGGGAACTATTCCCGAAGGAGGCGCTCATTCCGCCGCCTCCGCGAACGACTGGCCGTGGATCAGCTCCGCCGAGCATTGTTGCATCGTCGGACTAGCGCGGCAGATCGCGTTGGTCAGGTAGAAATCCTGGATCGGATAGCCGGTCACCTTGCCCTCCACCTTCGCATCGAGCTGGGGCGGATTCCAGTCGAATCGCTTGAGGCCAAGCTCGCCCAGCATCGGCGCATCGAGCGCCATCTGCGCGCGAAGTTCCTCCAGGCTGTCGAACGGCAGCGTCACCTTCAGCGTCTCGCTGAGCGCGCGCAGGATCGTCCAATCCTCACGCGCATCGCCCGGTGGGAATACGGCGCGCTCGCCACGCTGCACGCGACCTTCGAGGTTGACGTAGGTGCCCGATTTCTCGGCATAGCTCGCGCCCGGCAACACGACGTCGGCCGCCGCTGCGCCTTTGTCGCCGTGATGGCCGACATAAACCTTGAAGCTCTTGGCCAGCCTGGTGAAATCGACCTCGTCGGCGCCCATCAGGAACACCAGCTTGGGTTCGGCGGCATAGATATCGGCGATACCGCCCGGTTGTCCCGCGCCCAGCATCAGCCCGCCCATACGGCTGGCCGAGAAGTGCAACACGTTGAACCCGTTCCACGCTGTTCCGTCTTCGAGGTCGCGGATCAGCTTGAACGTATCGGCGAACTTAAGCGCGGCGCCGTGCGCGCGCTTCACCGCGAGCCCGCCGACGATCACCATCGGCGCCTTGGCGTTCTTGAACGCCTCCACCGCCGCCTTGGGCAGCTTGCCGAGCAGTGACAAATCGTCGCCGAGCCATTCGGTCTTGTAGGTCAGGTCTGTTTTCGGCCCGATCGCATAGACTTTCGCGCCTTTCTTGACGGCCTTTCTGATCCGCGTGTTGACCAGCGGCGCTTCCCAGCGAACGTTGCTGCCGACCAGCAGGATCGCATCAGCGCGCTCGACGCCGGCGATCGTCGTGTTGAAATTGACCGCAGCCAGGCTCGTCACGTCATAGTCGGCGCCGGTCTGACGCCCCTCGATCAGGCTGCCGCCCAGCGTCTTGACCAGTGTCTTGGCCGCGAAGATCGTCTCGCAATCGAGCAGGTCGCCGTGCACCGCCGCTACGCTCTTGCCGGCCTTGACCGCCGCAATCGCCGCAAATGCTTCGTCCCAGCTCGCCGCGACCAACTTGCCGCCCTTGCGGACATACGGCCGGTCTAGCCGCCGCCGCACCAGCCCGTCGACCGCGTGGCGCGTCTTGTCGCTCGCCCATTCCTCGTTAACGTCGTCGTTGACCCGCGGCAGCGCGCGCAGCACCTGCCGCCCGCGACTGTCGAGCCGGATATTGGTGCCGACCGCGTCCATCACGTCGATCGACAGCGTCTTCTTGAGCTCCCACGGCCGCGCCTCGAATGCGTACGGCTTCGACGTCAACGCGCCGACGGGGCACAAGTCCACGACATTGCCTGACAATTCGCTCGTCACCGCGCCTTCAAGGTACGACGTGATCTGCATGTCCTCGCCGCGCCCGATCGCGCCGATCTCCTCGACCCCCGCCACTTCCTCGGCGAAGCGAATGCATCGCGTGCACTGGATGCAGCGCGTCATGACCGTCTTGACGATCGGCCCCATGTATTTCTCGGTCACCGCTCGCTTGTTCTCGGTGTAGCGGCTCTGTCCGCGCCCGTAAGCAAGCGACTGGTCCTGCAAGTCGCACTCGCCGCCTTGGTCGCAGATGGGACAGTCGAGCGGATGATTGATCAGCAGGAATTCCATCACGCCTTCGCGCGCGTTCTTGACCATCGGCGTATTGGTGAAGACTTCCTGATTGTCCGCGGCCGGCAACGCGCACGATGCCTGCGGCTTGGGCGGCCCGGGCTTCACCTCGACCAGGCACATCCGGCAATTGCCCGCAATCGACAGTCGCTCGTGATAACAGAAGCGTGGAATCTCCTTCCCCGCCGCCTCGCATGCCTGGAGCACTGTCGCCCCGGCGGGGACGTCGACGTCGATCCCGTCTACTTTGAGCTTAGGCATTATTTGGCACCCGCCGACTTCGCGGCTTCCGCTTCGCGGTAATAGGCCTCGGCTAGGTCTCCGATCAGAGCGCTCTTCGAAAATCTCATCCGCATATTCGGCACAGCGCACTTGGCAAGGCCGGGTTTCACCGCATCGATCGCAGCCTGCTCACCGCTGGTGCCGGCTACGCTCAGCAACAGTCTACGGCTAGTTTCAGCGTCCGCGCGCACCACGCAATCGGCAAATTGAAGAATTTCACTGTCATCCCCCTCGATAACCAATGCGGTGGCACCGTAGGTTGCCGGCCGACGACCATAATCCTTGCGGACCAAAGCTTTATAGAGACCTCCGCGGAACGAGATTGGGTTGGTCGTCAAATCCATCGATGCGATGCCGCCGCCACTGCGCACCGCACCGCCGCCGGAGAAGCAGTCATTGTCCATCAACTTAGGCAGAACCTTGTAATCGTTCATTAGATTGCGCGGCGGCGCCAGCGCCTTGCGCACCGTCACATAATGCAGCTTGACGATGCAGAACGCCAAATTGTCCGACACCGCGCGCGCGGCGTCGCCTGTCACACGACCTTCCGGTACGTCGATGGGCGCCGAATCTTTGCGGATGCTGCCCGTCGCTTGACCGCGTGCACCGGCAGCAATTCCCGCAATCGCAGCGGCGAACATCAGTCCCCGAGCGGAGGCGCGACCCGGCATCGAGCCCCATCTGCGCAAGCGGGAATGTTGAGCCGCAATCCGTCCGCCTTGAAAGATGGGCATCGTCACCCGCTATTTCGCGATCAGATGGTAGAGCGGCTCGGCGAGGATCAGCCGCAGATCGGCGCGCTTGACCTTGAAATTCTGGCCCGGAGCGATGCAGTCGCCGAGCGTCGGCGACAGCGCGGCGATTGCGGATGCCTCGTCGCCGCCGTCGCGCGGGGATCGCGCCAGCCGCAACGCCGCAACCGGCGCGATCGCGACGACGCAATCGCCGAACTGGCGCATCGAGACCGAACCCGCATCATAGTCGGTACCGGCAGTCTTGCCCGACGCCATTGCCAGTTTCCAGCCTTCACGCGTTGGCGAGGCAGCGTCGAGCGCGCCATCGAGCCGCAACAACAGCGCCGCATTAGCGATCTCGGCGCGTTCTCGCCATGCAATCTGGCCGGTCACGACGGTGTTGTCGTTGCACCCGCCGTAATACACCAGGATCCTCTCCCCAGCACGGCGCTCTTCGGGCGATCCGGGGAGCGTGTTCAGCAACGTGCGGACGTCCTTGAGATCGTTGTCGACCACGCACGTGGCGATTTCCGGCGGCGTATCGGGCGCTCCTTTCGGCATCGGTTCTGCGTGTAAAGGACTTGCGGCCAATGCAATCACCGTTGGAACAACGGTCTTCATCATTTTGCCTCTCCCGTGTTTTGCCACGCGGGCGAGTACATCGACTCGCTCCCGTTTGGCTTCAGCGTCGGCATCCTACAGCTTCCCGCCGACAATGGCTGCACCGCCTCGAGCCCTGAACAGGCCTTCCGCGATCATCCCGTGGATCGTCACCCGATCGAAATCGACTTTCTGGCCCTTGCCGCACACCCGCAGCACCGGCAGCAAGTCGTTGACCGACGCCACCTCCTGCGGCGAGCGGCGCTTGGCGCGAGTCAGCCTGTCGGCCAACGCCGGTGCACGGAGCGCCGCGCATTGCGCCACCGCATAGCGCGCATAGTCGCGCGACGTCAGCCAAGCCGGTGCCATACTCGCCGTCAGGGGCTCGGGCGGCGGCGCGAAGCCGAACGACTTCAGGTAGAGCGCTTCGGCGATCGCGCCGCGCCAGGTCACGACCGGCGTCCGCATCACGGTCGCCCAGGGCGCGCAGAACGATGACTCTTGCAACAGGCCGATGATCGCCTTTTCCGTCGCCGGGCCGCTCGGCTCGATATCGAGGATTCGCGCCGCCTTTTCCTTCGCGCCATTGACGACGCACATCGCCGTTGCCGCCAGCACGCGATCGGATTCGGCGCCCTTGATCATCCGGGGCGGTCCATCGGATTGAGCGCAAGCCGGACCGGTCGGCGCGGCGACGCCAATCGCGATCGCTGCGATCGAAGGGGCAATTTTCATTCCGCCGCCTCCTGCATCGGGGCGAGATCGCCGCCTGCGCGTTCGGCAATGCGGCGTTCGATCTCGGGGCGGAAATGCTTGATCAAGCCCTGGATCGGCCACGCAGCAGCATCACCCAAAGCGCAGATCGTGTGGCCTTCGACCTGCTTGGTCACGTTGAACAATGTGTCGATCTCCGACACGTCGGCGTCGCCGGTACGCAGCCGCTCCATCACGCGCCACATCCAGCCGGTGCCTTCGCGGCACGGGGTGCACTGGCCGCAGCTTTCGTGCTTGTAGAAATAGCTGATGCGGCTGATCGCGCGGACGATGTCGGTCGATTTGTCCATGACGATGACCGCCGCGGTGCCGAGGCCGCTGCCGAGCGCCTTCAGCCCGTCGAAGTCCATCGGGCAGTCCATGATCTGCGCCGCAGGGACCAGTGGCACCGACGACCCGCCGGGGATCACCGCGAGCAGATTGTCCCATCCGCCGCGAATGCCGCCGCAATGTTCCTCGATCAGTTGGCGGAACGGGATCGACATCGCTTCCTCGACCACGCACGGCTTGTTCACATGCCCGCTGATCTGGAAAAGTTTGGTACCCTTGTTGTTCTCCGCGCCGAAGCTGGAGAACCATTCGGGACCGCGGCGCAGGATGGTCGGCGCGACGGCGATGCTCTCGACGTTGTTGACCGTGGTGGGGCAGCCATAGAGGCCGGCGCCCGCCGGGAATGGCGGCTTGAGCCGCGGCTGGCCTTTCTTGCCCTCGAGGCTTTCGAGCATCGCGGTCTCTTCGCCGCAGATATAGGCGCCCGCACCGCGATGGCAGAAGACGTCGAAATCATAGCCCGACCCGCACGCATTCTTGCCGATCAGCCCGGCGTCATACGCCTCGGCAATCGCGGCGAAGAGCGTCTCCGCCTCGCGGATATATTCGCCACGAATGTAGATGTACGCGGCCCGCGCGCGCATCGCGAAGCCCGCGACCAGCGCGCCCTCGATCAGCTTGTGCGGATCGTGGCGGATGATCTCGCGGTCCTTGCACGATCCGGGCTCGGATTCATCGGCGTTGATGACCAGGAAATTGGGCCGGTCGGCGCGCGGTTCCTTGGGCATGAAGCCCCACTTCGTGCCGGTCGGGAACCCCGCCCCACCGCGCCCGCGCAGGCCCGACGCCTTGATCCGGTCGATGATCGTGTCCTGCCCGATGTCGAGCAGTGCCTTGGTATTGTCCCAGTCGCCGCGCTCGCGCGCAGCTGCCAGTCCCCAAGGCTGGAAACCGTAGACGTTGGTGAAGATGCGGTCCTTGTCGGCCAGCATCAGCGCCGCCCTCCGAACGCGCCGCGCAGGAAGTAATACGCCACCAATACGATCCCGACCGCGACGATCACGCCAATCAGGGCGAACAACGTGCGCAACACGATCCCGAGCAGCACCAGCGCGCCGATGATCGCGAACACCGCGACGATGGGGTTCATCCCGCGCATTACCATTGCCCCCGGTAATCGTGGTTCTCGGTCGCCATTTCCTTGAGGCTGGTCGGCCCGCCCTCGGGACAGCTCGCACGGCGGCCGATGGTCGATCCGGCCGGCGGCGTCTCGCCCCGCGCCAGCGCCTCGAGCACGCCGATCGTGCGGTCGTAATCGAGGTCTTCGTAATTATCGTCGTTGATCTGGATCATCGGCGCGTTGGCGCACACGCCCAGGCATTCGACCTCGGTCAGCGTGAACAGCCCGTCGGGGGTCGTGCGCCCCTTGACCAGCCCATGGTTCTTGCACGCCGCCAACACGTCGTCGGAGCCCGCCAGCATGCACGGGGTCGTCCCGCACACCTGGACGTGATAGCGGCCAACCGGCGCCATGTTGAACATCGTGTAGAAGCTGACGACTTCGTAAACGCGCATGTACGGCACGCCGATCTGGCGCGCGACGAACTCGATCACCGGGACCGGCAGCCAGCCCTGCGTGTTGGTTTCCGCGCCGACCTGGCGCTGCGCGAGATCGAGCAGCGGCAGCGACGCCGATTGCTCGCGCCCCGCCGGATAGCGGCCGAGGATCTCGTTCGCCTTGATGACGTTCGCCTCGGTCCACGCGAAATCGCCCCAGCGCGCGCGGGTTTCGGCTTCGTCGGGGATTTGGGGGGCGTCAGCCATGACTGGGTCCATGCGGCTGCTGCAGTTGCCGTTTCCGGAGCAGTGAGGGGATTTGAACGAGCAAAAATACGATCCACAGCAGGAGCGCGATAACCACGCCCCACATCAACATTTCGGACAGCGGAGACCCAAGTTGCTCACGCAACCAAAAGGCTCCGAACAAAACCAAGAACGGGAGAACGAAAATACACGCGAGGAACCAAGTGGCTTTGCCCAGCGCCCTCACCGGTCACACTCCCCGAACACGATATCGAGCGCACCCAAAATCGCGGTCGTGTCCGCCAGCATGTGACCCTTCGACATGAAGTCCATCGCCTGCAAATGGCTGAACGCGGTCGGGCGGATCTTGCAGCGGTATGGCTTGTTGCTGCCGTCGGCGACCAGATAGACGCCGAACTCGCCCTTGGGGCTTTCGGTCGCGACGTACACGTCGCCCGCGGGGACGTGATAGCCCTCGGTGAACAGCTTGAAGTGATGGATCAGCGCTTCCATCGACTGTTTCATCTCGGCGCGTTTGGGCGGCACAACCTTGCGGTCGTCGCTGGCGATCGGGCCGTTCGGCATCTCGCTGAGGCACTGCTTCATGATGCGGACCGACTGGCGGACCTCCTCGACGCGGACCATGAAGCGATCGTAGCAATCGCCGCGCGTGCCGACCGGCACGTCGAAGTCCATCTTTGCATAAGCGTCATAGGGCTGCGACTTACGCAAATCCCACGGAATGCCCGACCCGCGGATCATTGGGCCGGAGAAGCCCCAGCGCACCGCATCCTCGCGGCTGACCACCGCGATGTCGACGTTGCGCTGCTTGAAGATGCGGTTGTCGGCGACCAGGCTGATCGCATCCTCGAACAAGCGCGGCACGCGCGTGTCGAGCCAGTCGGCGATGTCGGTCAGCAGCTTGAGCGGCACGTCCTGATGCACACCGCCGGGGCGGAAGTAGTTCGAGTGCATCCGCGCGCCCGACGCGCGTTCGAAGAAGTTGAGGCAATCCTCGCGCAGTTCGAACATCCAGAGGTTCGGCGTCATCGCGCCGACATCCATCACGTGACTGCCGAGGTTGAGCATGTGGTTGGAAATGCGCGTCAATTCGGCGAAGAACACGCGCAGATATTGCGCGCGGATCGGCACTTCCAGATCGAGCAACTTCTCGATCGCGAGCACGAAGCTGTGCTCCATACAGAGCGGCGAGCAATAATCGAGCCGGTCGAAATAGGGCAAAGCCTGCGCGTATGTCTTGTACTCGATCAGTTTCTCGGTGCCGCGGTGGAGCAGGCCGATGTGCGGATCGACGCGCTCGACGATTTCGCCGTCGAGCTCCATTACCAGACGCAGCACGCCGTGCGCGGCGGGATGCTGTGGACCGAAATTGATCGTGTAGTTCTGGATCTGCACGTCGCCGACGGTCGGGTCCTCTGCGTCGGTCCGATCGAGCTGCTTGTCGATGTAATCAGCCACGAGCACCTCCGCCCACGATTAGCGCTTCTCCGGCGAAGGCCGGGGCCCAGGATCGGGCCGCTCGCGACTGGACCCCGGCGTTTGCCGGGGAGGCAAATAGGACCGTCATTGCTTCTGCCCCTTGCCCTTGGTCGGCACGACGTCCGGGTTCTTGGGTTTGCGCGCACGCTTCGGCGCGGGCTCTGCCTTGCCCTCGCCGGTCTGCGCCGTGCTTTCGGTCGTCTTGGGTGTCGGCGCGGGCGTTGCGAGTTTGGATTGCGCGGCATCCGCCTTGACGATCTCGTCGGCCTTCAACGGGGTCGGCGCGCCCTTCTCCTCGGGCAGCTTCGCCTTCTCGTCGTCCGGCAGGATGTATTCGGCACCCTCCCACGGGCTCATGAAGTCGAACGTGCGGAAATCCTGCGCCAGCTTCACCGGCTCATAGGCGACGCGCTTTGTCTCTTCCGAATAACGCAGCTCGACATAGCCCGTCAGCGGGAAGTCCTTGCGCTGCGGATGCCCGACGAAGCCGTAATCGGTCAGGATGCGGCGCAGGTCGGGATTGCCCTCGAAGAGCACGCCGTACATGTCGTACACTTCGCGCTCGAGCCAGCCCGCGACCGGCCAGATGCCCGTCACCGACGGCACCGGCTTGATCTCGTCGGTCTGGACGTGGACGCGGATGCGATGGTTGCGCGTGAGGCTGAGCAGGCAATAGACCACCTCGAACCGGTCCGGCCGCTCCGGATAGTCGACCCCGGCGATCTCCATCAGCTGCTGATATTCCAGGCCCGGCGTGTCGCGCAACAGGAGCATCGTCTCGACCAGGCTTTCGCGCGCGACGGTGAACGACACTTCGAACACGGCCTCGAGGCTCGACAGCGCCTTCGCGCCGAGAACCTTCTCGGCGAGGTCGATCACGCCTTCATTCGAACTGTAAGCGGGCGCCGATGACTTCACCGCTCGATCGTCCCCACGCGGCGGATTTTCCGTTGCAACTGCATGATGCCGTAGAGCAACGCCTCGGCGGTCGGCGGACAGCCGGGGACGTAGATGTCGACCGGCACGATGCGGTCGCACCCGCGCACGACGCTGTAGCTATAGTGATAATAGCCGCCGCCATTGGCGCAGCTGCCCATCGAAATGACGTATTTGGGCTCCGACATTTGGTCGTAGACCTTGCGCAGCGCCGGGGCCATCTTGTTGCACAGCGTCCCCGCGACGATCATCACGTCCGACTGGCGCGGAGATGCGCGCGGCGCGGCGCCGAAGCGTTCGAGGTCGTAGCGCGGCATGTTGACGTGGATCATCTCGACCGCGCAGCACGCCAGGCCGAACGTCATCCACCACAGCGAGCCGGTGCGCGCCCATTGGAACAGATCCTCGGTCGAAGTGACCAGGAAGCCCTTGTCGGTCAGTTCGCCGTTGAGGCCGTCGAAGAACGCCTGGTCGGGCGGCAGGATCGACGATCCACTCGGATTGTGCGGCAGCTCGACGGGGCCGGCGTGTGGGGTGATGAGACTGCTCATTCCCAGTCCAACGCTCCCTTCTTCCAGGCATAGATCAGCCCGAGCGCCAGTTCGGCGATGAAGATCATCATCGATCCCCACGCCACCCAGCCGAGCTGGAACACGCTGACCGCCCAGGGATAGATGAACGCCGCTTCGAGATCGAAGACGATGAACAGGATCGCGATGAGGTAGAACCGCACGTCGAACTGGCTGCGCGGATCCTCGAACGCAGGGAATCCGCACTCATATTCGCTGAGCTTTTCCGGGTTCGGCTGGTGCGCCCCGGTGAAGCGCGCGGCGATCATCGGCAGGAACACGAACGCACTCGACAGCGCGAGCGCGACCCCCAGGAACAGCAGGATCGGCAGATATTGCGATAGGTCGACCAAAAGCTTTCTCGCGGACGCGGAATGTGAGGGCGGCTTTAGGGCCGCACCGGCAGCTAGGCAAGGCTAAGGGGCATTCGCTAACGGCAAAAACCGGCGGATTCTCGCGGAGCGTGAATCCGCCTGTTCGATGGGTTGTCACGCCAGGCGGATTCTTGCCACGCCAGCCAACGCGGCGTAGAATTGGCTGCTATTGCGGCCCTCAAAATAACGGAAAGGAATTGGCGGTGGCCGATTCAATTCACCAGCACGTGCACTTTCAGGCCTCGCCCGCGCAAGTCTATTCGGCGCTGACCCAGTCGGAAGCGTTCAGCGCCGTTACCGGCGCTCCGGCCAAGATCGGCGCCGCGGAGGGCGATCCGTTCGAAGCCTTTGGCGGGATGATCACCGGCCGGCAAATCGAACTGAAGCCGGCGACGCGGATCGTCCAGGCATGGCGGGTCGGCAATTGGGACGAGGGAAGATATTCGCTCGCCACGTTCGAATTGACCGAGGCCGACGGCGGCACCGATCTCGACTTTCGACAATCGGGCTATCCCGAGGGCCAGGAAGAGCATCTGGGGCCGGGCTGGCAACGGATGTATTGGGGCCCGATCGAGACCTATCTCGCCGCCAACCGCGACTGATCGATCGCGACCGCCGTCAAATCTCCGGTGTCAACGAATGGTCTTTGGCGCGGTCAGGCGGCAGCGGCAGCGGCGTTCGTTTTGCCGATTTCATACCGATTCCGACCGGCGAGTTTAGCTTGATACAGCGCGGCATCGGCGGCGATGGTCAGTTCGTGCATCGACCGGCCGGGCGCGGGTTCGATGGCGGCGACCCCCAAGCTGACCGTGATCTTTTCGGGAAGCGCATAGGCCGGATCGATATGGCATTTGGCGACCATCACCCGGACGCGCTCGGCGATCGACGCTGCCCCGGCCAAATCGACAGCGGGCAGGATCAGCATGAATTCCTCCCCGCCCTGGCGCGCCGCGAGATCGATCGGCACGCGGATGCCCGATTGCAGCATGTCGGCAACGGCCTGCAGCGCTCGGTCGCCCTCGTCATGGCCGTGGGTGTCGTTGAAGCGCTTGAACCGGTCGACGTCGATCGCGACCACCGCAAGCGACCCACCGCTACGCAGCGCGCGTGCCCATTCGTCGGCCAGCCGCGCGTCGCGCGAGCGGCGGTTGGCGAGCCCGGTCAGCGGATCGGTGCGGCTGACGCGTTCGAGCGCGTCGCATGCCTGTTCGAGCTCACGCCCCCGCTCGCCGAGCGAATCGACCAACGCCTGATTCGTGGCGGCGAGGCGATATGCGTGCGTGACCTGATTACCGAGCCGGCGACTGATCGCGAACATCGCTACTGCCAACGCCCCGCCGGCGCCTGCCAGCACGACATGCCCGGGTCGCCCGGAAACGGCGAGCCCGACCGCCGCCGCCAGCGACACCGGGATCGCGAAGATCACGTAGACCGGCCAGTAAGCAACGTTGGCAATGGTCATGCTGATCGCGGCAAGCGTGATGCAGACCACGACCATGACCTGGTTGTCCGTGCCGATCGTCAGCATCCAGCCGACCGCTCCGCTCCACAGGATCGCCGACAGTCCGGCGAACAGCGTCAGCAATCTCGCGGTCGATCGCGCCGGGACTTGTGCCAGCTTGCCGGTGTGAAAACCGATCGCGGCGCCACTGCGCGCGGCACACAGGACGACGGTGGCGGCAAGCCAAGCGAAGAGTCCGGCCGCCCGCTCGGGCGCCCAGAAATAGGCCGCCATCAGGCTAGAGCCGAGCAAATCCATCAGGATCGTCGGCAGCGCGAGTGCGTAGACGGCATCGACCCGCGCCCGCAACAGGGCGTTGTCGATCGTCTGGGGCACCACGGTAGCCATCGTCCGCGCGTAGGGGAGTCATCGTTAAGGGCGCGTTATGTTCGCTAACGCCCCGACCATCCCCGCGCGATCAGCGAAGGCGAAGCGAGCGTATCGGGGTGGGCCGCGCGGGCTTGTCGCTAGTGGCGGCGCCGCCGTCGCCATAGCGATCCCATTGCGGATCGGCGACGTACAACAACTGGTTGCCGACCACGACGCCAAGCGACGGCTCGCCCCAGGCAGGATTGCCGCGTTCGAGCACGTCGAGCTTCTCCACGCGATCGCCCGCCTCGGACAGATGGAGCCGGACGATCCGGATGGGGCCGACGCCGTTCTGAATGGCGATCAGATCGCTCTTATAGCCGACCAGCGCGTCGATCCCGTCGAGCATCATCGTATCGTCGCCGGCGATCCGCCTGATGCTGCCGCTCGCGCGATCGACGGCGGCCAGTCCATAGCGGTAGTCGGCGACGTAAAGCCACTTCTGGTCCTTCGACAGCACCATTCCCTGGCTGCTGAAAAAGCGGCCCGGCGCGATGAAGGTTTCGAGCGTCGCGCATCCCCGCCGACACCGATAGATCCCGCCTTTGAGACCGTCGGACGCATAGACGGTTCCGTCCGCCGCAACGGCAACGTCCCCTAGCGTCGCGTTCGCCCCGGCGGGGGCGGGAATGGCGACGGGCGCCGCCTTGCCGCGTACATCGACGACCACCAGGCCGGTAAACACCGGGACGTTCTTGGGCGTCTGCTCGATCGCAGCGGACGCGATCCAAATCTTACCGCGCGCGGGGTCGTAGGCGCCGCCAAACAGGCTTCCGAAATCGCCAGCCGCCGCCACCGACGCGCCGTTCGGTGGCGTGAGCGCGAGTAACCGGCGGTCGACCACGCTCGCTGCGTAAAGCCGCTTCGCCCGGCTGTCCCACATCAGCCCTTCGATCAGACGGTGCGACGCGGGCACCGTGGTGTATAGCGTGCTGGTGCCGACCGGCGCGATGTTGGCGTCGAACCGCGCAGACAGCGATGCCATCGCCGCCGCCCCGATGAATTCGCCGACGCGCGCACGGGAAGCCGGGGAAAGAGCGGCGCCCATGGCAGCGAGACGCCGGGTTGCATCGAGCGCCCCCGCCTTGTCGCCGCTTTCCAACGCCGCGCCCAGCCGTCGGCGTTGCATGCCTGAACTATTGGGAAACTGCGCCGCGGCCGCGTTGATGTCCCGTGCCGTATTGAGTGTGATTTCTGCTTGCGGCCAGGCCGACGATGCGGGCTGGATAGCCCCCCATGCGAGGGCAGAGCTCGCGGCGAAAAACACACCGATCGTCCAGCCAGCGCGCATGTCAGGAATCCCGTTCATGCGTTACGTATCGAGCCGTAACCAGTTTGTGGAGCGTAGAATGCAGCGCGTCAGCGCAGCGCGCCCGCGATCAGCTTGTGCAACCGCGATTGCAGCACGTCGTTGGCGGCGAGGAATTCGCTACGCTCGACCATCTTGTCGCCGCCGCGGAAGTCGGTCACGAACCCGCCGGCTTCCCGGACCAGCAGGATACCCGCCGCGACGTCCCACGGCTGCAGGCTCGATTCCCAATAGCCGTCGTACCGCCCCGCCGCGACCCAGGCGAGGTCGAGCGATGCGGCGCCGAAGCGGCGGATACCGGCAACCTCAGGTGCGACCGCGCCGAAGATGCGGCTCCACTGCGCGAAATCGCCGTGGCCGAGGAACGGGATGCCGGTCGCGATCAGCGCGTCGACCAGATCGCGCCGCGCCGACACGCGCAACCGTGCGTCCTGCAGCCAGGCTCCCTTGCCCTTTTCGGCCCAGAAGCTCTCGTCGGTCATCGGTTGATAGACGAGCCCCGTCGTCACCTCGCGCTTGCCGTTGGCCATCGGTTCCTCGACCGCGATCGAGATCGCGAAATGCGGGATGCCGTGGAGGAAGTTCGACGTGCCATCGAGCGGATCGATGATGAAGCGCGGCTTGTTGGGGTCGCCGGGCAGTTCGCCGCCCTCCTCCGCCAGGATCGCCCAGTCGGGCCGGGCGTGGCGCAGTTCCTCGACCAGCGTCTGTTCGGAACGCTTGTCAGCCATCGACACGAAATCGGCCGGCCCCTTGCGGCTGACCTGAAGGTGCTGGACTTCGTTGAAGTCGCGCCGCAACCGCGGCGCCGCCTTGCGCGCGGCGCGTTCGATGACGGTGAAGATACCGGAATGGCTGGGCATTTTTCCGGTTAATCCGCGCGCTTTACGTAGGTCTGCTCATACACGTCGACAACGATCCGCGTGCCCGCGCCGATGTGCGGCGGGACCATCACGCGGACGCCGTTCTCCAGGATCGCCGGCTTGTAGCTCGACGACGCGGTTTGGCCCTTCACCACTGCATCGGCCTCGACGATCAGCGCTTCGATCTGGTCGGGGAGCTGCACCGAAATCGGGCGCTCCTCCCACAATTCCATCACGACATCCATGCCGTCCTGAAGGAAGGCCGCGGCATCGCCGAGGATGCCGGCGTCGAGCGTGATCTGCTCGTAGTTGACCTTGTCCATGAACGTCAGCGTCTCGCCGTCGCGGAACAGGAACTGGAAATCGACCGTGTCGAGCCGCACCTTCTCGACGCTTTCGGCCGAGCGGAAGCGGACGTTGTTCTTGCGCCCGTCGATCAGGTTCTTCAACTCGACCTGCATATAGGCGCCGCCCTTGCCGGGCTGGGTGTGCTGGATCTTCACCGCACGCCAGATGCCGCCTTCATATTCCAGGATGTTGCCGGGACGAATCTCGACCGCGTTGATCTTCATGGGAGTTGCCTGTGGAAGTAAGGAAGCGCGGCCTTTAGCCAGCAGCGCCGGTTCCGGCAAGCACGGCCCCGAACGCCGCGACCGCCGCCGCCTCGTCCCCGCCCCACACGGCGTTCGACGCGGCGAGGAAATCGGCGCCGGCGGCGACCAGCGGGGCTGCATTGGCCGGGGTGATCCCGCCGATCGCGACCGAGGGCAGTTCGAACAACGCCGACCACCAGCTCAGGATCACGGGCTCGGGGCGGTGCGTCGTGTCCTTGGTCGTGGTTGGATAGAAGGCGCCGAACGCGACATAGTCCGCGCCGGCGTCGCCCGCCTCCATCGCGAGGTGGCGGCTGTCGTGAACCGTCACGCCGATCTGCACATCGGGACCGAGCGCCGCGCGGGCCTCGCGCGGATCGCCGTCGTCCTGGCCCAGATGCACGCCGTCCGCGCCGAGCCGCTTGGCGAGCGACACGCTGTCGTTGACGATGAACGCGACTTCGCGATCGGCACAGATCCGCTGGAGCGGTTCGGCGAGCCGCGCCGCCTCGTGCTGATCCACGCCCTTTACCCGCAACTGGAACGCCGCGACCGGCCCGGCGTCCAGTGCGCGCGCCAGCCGATCGGCGAACCCGCCGGTCACGTCGAGCGGCGAAACCAGATAGAGCTGGCACGCCGGCCGGCGCATGTCGCGCTTGAAATTCGCGGCGAAATTCGGGTCGAGCGGGCCGAGCGGGTCTTCGTCAAAATCCATCGCCCCCCTGTAGTCATTTTCGCCGCGCTGTCAGCCCGTTGTGGGTGGTGAGACAGGCTTAAGTTGACACCAAGTTGACACTGGTCGCGACGTCCAGCCGATCCCGAAAGTTGCCGAAGATGCCGCGGAGTCGAACTTCAATAGTTCGCACAGATTTAACTCCCGTGTTCCTGCGAACGCGGGAGGGCCGGTGGTGGAAGCGTCACGATATCAAAGAGCCCGGCAAGCCTGTCAGGCGAAATCCTACATTGCAAGCAATTGTCTGCTTTTGGGTGGAATGCAGTCATTGCTTAGATCGGCATATACCAGCCTTTTCGGCAGCCGGTTGCGGTGCAATCCTCCACCGTCAAATCGTATCGGCCGTCAGGAAAATACCATAACGTAAGCCTTGCAAGGACGCGGCCTTTGGCCACGCATTGCCCTCTCCACGTGTTCGACCCTAAAGAAGCTTCGTCAGACACGGCGACAATCTCGGAAGGAGCAAGGCACAGTATCGATACACGCGATCTATCGCTTGCGGGCCTTGTCATCATCGGTGACACGCCACTCTGATCAAGAAGATAGCAATTTTCTGATGTTGAGCACGCCGCGATCCGCTCGCGGACCTCGTCGGCGTTAGGCGAATTGTTAGCGCATCCGGCAAGCCCGCCAACGACCAAACTTGATAGAATAAGCGTCTTCATTTTGGCAAACTCACCGTGGGTGTTGTGTCAGCTATTGGGTCATTAGCCGACGTCGTCTTTCTCATTCCACAACCGCCAGCAAAAACCCGTCCCACTTCTTCACCCCGACCGTCTGCACCGCGGTCGCGGTCAGCCTCGGATGCGCCGCAACCGCCTCGAACAACGCCCGTGTTCCCTGGATCCGCTCGTCCGCGCTGTCGGCGTCGAGCACCCCACCCTCGCGCACGACATTGTCGACGACGATCGCGGTGCCCGGCCGCGACAGGCGGATCGCGTGGTCGAGATAGGCGGCGTTGTTCTGCTTGTCGGCGTCGATGAAGACGAAGTCGAACGGCCCGGTCAGCGTCTCGAGCGTATCGAGAGCGGGGCCGTCGATCACCTTGACTCGCCCGGCCAGCCCGGCCGCGGCGAGGTTCTCTCGCGCCACCATCGCGGTGAGGCCGACGAGTTCGAGCGACACCATCTCGCCATCTTCGGGCAGCGCGCGGCCCAGCCAGATCGTCGAATAGCCGCCGAGCGTCCCGATCTCCAGGATGCGCTTCGCCCCGGCCATCCGCGCCATCAAATGGAGCAATTTGCCCTGCACCGGCGCCACCGCGATGTCGTCCAGCCCCCGCTTCGCGCTGTTCGAGACCGCAAAGTCGAGCTCGAGATCCTGGGGCAGCAAATGCCCCTCGATATAGTGATCGACCGCCGCCCAGCGTTCGTCCTGCGGCAGCGTCCGCTCGACCATCAGGCGGTCTTGTTCACCGAGGCGTCGTAAATCTCGTCGATCGCTGCGCCCAACGCCGTGTCGAATTCGGCGTCGCTCATCTGGAAACGCAGATCCTCGAGCAGCGCACGGCTGAAGCTCGCGATCATGCCCTTGTTCTTCGCCAGTTCGGCGCAGGCGTCGGCGCGGTTGTACCCGCCCGACAGCGCGACGACCTTCAGCACACGCGGGTGCGCGACCAGCGCGTCATACTGGCCGGCATGCGCGGGCAGCGAGAGCTTGAGCATCAACTTCGCATCGCCGGGCATCGCGTCGAGCGCCTTGCGCAACTCGTCGGTCAGGATGTCGTCGCACTGCGCGCGCTCGGCGCTCTTGATGTTGGTTTCGGGCTCGAGGATCGGGACCAACCCGTGGTTGAGCACTTGCCGACCCACCTCGAACTGCTGCTCGACGATCGCGGCGATCCCCGCGCGGTTGGCTAGGTTAACCACCGACCTTTCCTTGGTCCCGAACATGCCGAGCGTGGCGGCGCGCGCGAGCAGAGCGTCGAGCCCCGGCATCGGCTTCATCAGCTGGACGCCGTTCGCTTCGTCCTCCAGCCCCTTGTCGATCTTGATGAACGGCACGACGCCGCGGTCGGCAAGCACGGTCGGGGCTGGCTTGCCGTCGATCTGGCTGTCCATCGTCCGCTCGAACAGGATCGCGCCGACCACCTTGTCCCCGGCGAACGCCGGCGAAGTGATGATCCGCGCGCGCATCGCCTGGATCAGCGCATACATTTCGGTATCGTTCGAGAAGGCATCCGCCTCGATCCCGTAACCCTTGAGCGCCTTGGGCGTCGACCCGCCCGACTGATCGAGCGCGGCGATGAAACCGTGCCCGGCGGCAATCTTGGCGGTCATCTCGGCGGTGTTCATTCCTGCTCCCCACGGCAATGCATTCGTATGTGGCGCGGCTGATAGAGGCGGCGGCGGGCATCCGCAACCGGCGCGCCACGGGCGATTGACCCGAGCCGGGCAATTCGCCAAATTCACAAGGGGCAAGCAACGGGGCATCGATGATCGTGGGCTGGACAAAGCGGTTTGCGCGCATGAGCGTGCTCGCCATCGGGCTGGTGCTCGCCACCTCCGCAACTCCTGCCAATGCCGGCCGCGAGAAGGTGAAGGTCGGCGAGCTCGCGCCCGATTTCACGCTGGCGTTGATCGACGGGACCAATATCACGCGCGACGAACTGCGCGGCCAGGTCGTGGTGCTGAATTTCTGGGCGACGTGGTGCGGTCCGTGCCGAACCGAACTGCCGCTGCTCGACGCCTATTATGCGGTCCAGGAAAAAGCCGGCCTGCGCGTGTTCGCCGTGGCGACGGAGGATTCGGTCCCGGCCAAGCGCATGAAGCAGCTGTTCGCGGCGATGCGCATCACCCCGACGCAGCGCATCAACGGACCGTATAGGGTGATGGACGGGGTGCCCACGAACATCATCATCGGCCGCGATGGCCGCGTGCGCTATGCCAAGGCGGGCGCGTTCGATCTCAATGCGCTCAACAGGTTGCTGGTGCCGCTGTTGCGTGAGCCGATCCCCGCGACATAAGCATGGCCCGCACCGCCGGGGCCCTGGCCGCGGCGGCAAGCTGGCTTATGCGCTGAGCGCCTTGACGCCAGGCAATTCCTTGCCCTCCATCCATTCGAGAAACGCGCCGCCGGCGGTCGAAATGAAGGTCATGTCGCCCGCGACGCCGGCCTGATTGACCGCCGCCACGGTGTCGCCGCCGCCCACGACTGAGACCAGCGAGCCTTCGCGGGTGAGGGCCGCTACGGTCTTGGCGAGGCTCATCGTCGCGGTGTCGAACGGCGGCGTCTCGAACGCGCCGAGCGGGCCGTTCCAGACGAGCGTGCGGCAATTCTTGAGCACGTCGCCGAGCGCCCCCGTGGCCGCGGGGCCGATGTCCAGGATCATCTCGTCGGCGGCGACTTCGTGGACGTTGATCGTGCGCGTCGGCGGATTAGGGCGGAACTCGGTCGCGACCACCACGTCGTAGGGCAAGTGGATCGTGCAGCCCGCCCGGTCGGCCGCGTCGAAGATTTCCTCCGCCGTGCCGGTGAGGTCGTGCTCGGCCAGACTCTTGCCGACATCGACACCGCGCGCGGCCAGAAAAGTGTTCGCCATCCCGCCGCCGATGATGAGGTGATCGACCTTGTCGACCAGGTGCCGCAGCACCTCGAGCTTGGACGACACCTTCGCCCCGCCGACCACCGCCGCCACGGGGTGCTTGGGCGCGCCGAGCGCCTTGTCGAGCGCGTCGAGTTCGGCCTCCATCTGGCGCCCGGCGAACGAGGGCAGCGCATGCGCCAGCCCTTCGGTCGAAGCGTGCGCGCGGTGCGCGGCGGAAAGGGCGTCGTTGACGTAGAAGTCGCCGAGCGCAGCAAGACGGGCGATCGTCGCGGGATCGTTCGTCTCCTCGCCCGGATCGAACCGAGTGTTCTCAAGGATCGCGATATCCCCGCCGCGCATCATGTCGATCGCCTCCGCCGCGCCGTCCATGTCGACGAACCGCACCGGGCGGCCGAGCACCTGTTCGAACGGGCGCGTCACCAGCGACAGGCTCATCGTCGGGTTGCGCCCCCCCTTGGGCCGTCCGAAATGCGCGAGCACGACGACCTTCGCGCCCTTGTCGGCGAGTTCCGCGACGGTCGGCACTGCAGCGCGAAGCCGCGTGCCGTCAGTCACCGCACCGTCGGCCATCGGCACGTTGAGGTCCTCGCGCACCAGCACGCGCTTGCCTGCGATGTCGCCCATGTCGTCGAGTGTCCGAAAAGCCCTGGTCATTGTTCGATCCTTATCGTGTCGCCGACGGCGATGACGCCTTCTTCGACGACCTTGGTGCACACGCCGCCGCGCCAATCCGGCGACAACGCCGCGCGCAACCCCTCGGCCAGCGCCTCCATCCGCTCGCACGGATCGGTCTCGCGAGTCACTTCGAGCAACGCCGTGCCGACGCGGAGCCGCGTCCCGGCGGTTTGCGGCAAGTCCAGCCCCTCGACGAGGAGATTCGCGCGCCGCTCCTGCCACGGTAGATTGTGGCCGACCTCGGCCTGTGCCCGGGCCCAGTCGCCGGCTTCGATCAATGTCACTTGGCGCTTGTGCGGGCCACCCTTCATCGCGCCGCGAAAGTCGCCCTGGATGCCGCCCGCGAGCGTCACCGTCGCGTGGTCGATCACCTCCATCGGCGCCTTCGGACGCGGGTGGCGCGCGATACCGGCGATGCGACCGGCCACGATCAGATCAGCGCCGCCATCGCCTTGGCGGTGTCGACCATGCGGTTCGAGAAACCCCATTCGTTGTCGTACCAGCTGAGCACGCGGACGAGCTTGCCTTCGAGCACCGCGGTTTCCAGGCTATCGACGGTCGACGACGCGGGCGACCCCATCAAGTCGATCGAGACGAGCGGTTCGTCGGTATACGCCAGCACGCCCTTCAGTGGCCCGCTTTCGCTCGCCGCCTTGAGCGCCGCGTTGATCTCGTCGCGCGTGACGTCGCGCTTGGGGGTGAAGGTCAGGTCGATCAGCGACACGTCAGGGGTCGGCACGCGGATCGCCGAGCCGTCGAGCTTGCCCTTCAACTCGGGCAGCACTTCGCCCACCGCGCGCGCGGCGCCGGTGGTGGTCGGGATCATCGACATCGCCGCGGCGCGCGCGCGGCGCATGTCGGGATGGATCTGGTCGAGGATCTTCTGGTCGTTGGTGTAGGCGTGGACCGTGGTCATCAGCCCGCGCTCGATCCCGAACGTGTCGTTGAGCACCTTCGCGACCGGCGCCAGGCAATTGGTCGTGCACGACGCGTTCGACACGATCGTGTGCCCGGCCTCGAGCTTGTCGTGGTTGACGCCATAGACGACCGTCAAATCGACGCCCTTGGCCGGTGCGGAGATCAGCACCTTCTTGGCGCCGGCATCGATATGCTTCTGCGCGCTCTCGCGGTCGGTGAAGAAGCCGGTGCATTCGAGCACGATATCGACGCCCAACTCGCCGTGCGGCAGCTTGGCGGGGTCGCGTTCGGCGGTGACGCGGATGCGCTTGCCGTCGATCACCAGGTCGTCGCCCTCGGCTGACACGTCGCCCGGCCACATACCGTGGACCGAGTCGCGCTTGAAGAGGAAGGCGTTGGACTTGGCGTCGCCGAGGTCGTTGATCGCCACCAGGTCGAGCCCGGTATCGCCCTGCGCGAGCATCGCGCGCGCGACGAGCCGCCCGATCCGCCCGAAACCGTTGATCGCAACCTTCACCGCCATGTGCTCGCTCCTGATCTGATGCCGGCGCGCGCTGTGATGGGGCCGGTCGGTCGCGGGTGCCTTTGCGGATGACAGCACGATGCGTCAACCGTTACGCGCGGCGAATCGATCTTGTCGCGCCCTTCACCCGTGCTATTCCCTTAACCATGGCAGACACCTCCCCGACCGACCGCATCGACGCGGCGCTCGCTCGCATCGAGCGCGCCGTGCAGACGCGCGAGCGTTCGACTACCGACCTGAAGCAGCGCCACGACGCATTGCGTGCTCGCGTTGGCGAAGCGATCGCGGCGCTCGACGCGCTGGGGGCGAAGTAATGGCTGAAGTCACGCTCACGATCGGCGACCGGCGGCACAACGTCACGTGCCGCGACGGCGAGGAAGCGCAGCTCCGCAAGCTCGGCGACATGCTCGACCAACGCTGGGCGTCGGCTAACCGCGCGTCGGGGGGGCTCAACGCCGAACGCACGATGCTGCTCATCGCGCTGATGCTCGCCGACAGCCTCGATGCCGCCGAGAACCGGCCGTCGGGCGATGGTGGCGTGAGTCCTGCTTTCCTCGCGCGGCTAGCCGACCGGCTGGAGGGAGTCGCGGATGCCCTTGAGAAACCGGCCGAGAGCGCCTAAGTCGGTAGATGGCGGGCACTGCCCGGTACGAGCCTTTATTATCCCTGAGGCTATTCATCATCCAAGGGGGCTGTCCCTGCCCGGACCCTGGTCCGACGTATATGGTCCCCACCTGACGTACCGTGCGTCAGAGGATAACCCGGCCACCGGCCACGGCGGTCCCGCCACCCGCGC
>JBDSWC010000018.1:0-93993 GCA_039926845.1 Sphingomonas sp.
GTCCACCTCGTCATCGATCACTCGGTGATGGTCGACGAATTCGGCACGCCCAAGGCGTTCGAGGATAACGTCGAGCTCGAATATGCGCGCAATTTCGAGCGCTACGAGTTCCTCAAATGGGGGTCGAAGGCGCTCGACAATTTCCAGGTGGTGCCGCCGGGGACGGGCATCTGTCACCAGGTCAACCTGGAATATATCGGCCAGGCGGTGTGGTCGTCGCTGGAGGCCAACGCCGACGGAACGAAGATCGATGGCGGGCGGATGATGGCCTATCCCGACACGTTGGTCGGGACCGACAGCCATACGACGATGGTCAATGGGCTGGGCGTGCTCGGCTGGGGCGTCGGCGGGATCGAGGCGGAGGCCGCGATGCTCGGCCAGCCGGTGTCGATGCTGATCCCCGAAGTGGTCGGGTTCAAGCTGACGGGCGCGCTGGCCGAGGGGATCACCGCGACCGACCTGGTGCTGACGGTGACGCAGATGCTGCGGCAGAAGGGCGTGGTCGGGCGGTTCGTCGAATTCTACGGGCCGGGGCTCGATTCGATGACGCTGGCGGACCGCGCGACGATCGCCAACATGGCGCCCGAATATGGCGCGACGTGCGGCTTCTTCCCGATCGACGACGCGACGCTCGATTACATGCGGCTGACCGGCCGCCCCGCGGAGACGGTCGCGCTGACCGAGGCGTATGCCAAGGCGCAGGGGTTCTGGCGGCACAAGGATGCGCCGGATCCGGTGTTCACCGATACGCTCGAGCTCGACATGGGCGAAGTGGTGGCGAGCCTGGCGGGGCCGAAGCGGCCGCAAGACCGCGTGAGCCTGAACAAGGTCGACGAAGTATTCAACGGCGACTTATCAAAGATTTACCACAAGGAACGCCCAAATCGTGTGAACGTCGAGGGCCGCACCCACGACCTCGGCGACGGCGACGTGGTGATCGCCGCGATCACCAGCTGCACCAACACCTCCAACCCCAGCGTGCTGGTCGCGGCGGGGCTGGTCGCGCGCAAGGCACGGGCGAAGGGCTTGAGCCCCAAGCCGTGGGTCAAGACCAGCCTCGCGCCGGGATCGCAGGTGGTGACCGACTACCTCACCAAGGCGGGGCTGACCGCGGACCTCGACGCGATCGGGTTCAACCTGGTCGGCTATGGCTGCACGACGTGCATCGGCAACAGCGGCCCGCTGGCGCCCGAACTGTCGAGCGCGATCAACGAGAACGATCTCGTCGCCGCCTCGGTGCTGTCGGGCAACCGTAACTTCGAAGGCCGCGTGTCGCCCGACGTCCGCGCCAACTTCCTCGCCTCACCGCCGCTCGTCGTCGCCTACGCGCTGAAGGGCACGGTGACCGAGGACATGGTCGAAACCCCGATCGGGCAGGACCAGGACGGCGCCGACGTGTTCCTCAAGGACATCTGGCCGACCAACCAGGAAATCGGCGAACTGATGGCCGCCAACATCGACAGCGGCATGTTCGAAGCGCGCTATGGCAACGTCTACGCCGGCGACGCCAAGTGGCGCGAGATCGAGATCACCGGGTCGGACACCTACACCTGGCGCGCGGGATCGACCTACATCCATAACCCGCCCTATTTCGAGGGCATGACGATGACCCCGGCGCCCGTCGCCGACATCATCGAAGCGCGGCCGCTGGCGATTTTGGGCGACAGCATCACGACGGACCACATCAGCCCCGCGGGGTCGATCAAGGCGGACTCGCCGGCCGGAACTTTCCTGCAAGAACATCAGGTTAGCCGCGCCGACTTCAATTCCTACGGTGCTCGCCGCGGCAACGACGAAGTCATGGTCCGCGGCACCTTCGCCAACATCCGCATCAAGAACGAGATGGTCCCAGGCATCGAAGGCGGAATGTCGCGCTACGACGGCGTGACGATGCCGATCTACGACGTCGCGATGCGCTTCAAGGCCGACGGCGTCCCGATGGTGATCGTCGCGGGCAAGGAATACGGCACCGGATCGTCGCGCGACTGGGCGGCAAAGGGCACCAACCTGCTCGGCGTGCGTGCGGTCATTACGGAGAGCTTCGAGCGCATCCACCGCTCGAACCTGGTCGGCATGGGCGTCCTCCCGCTGCAATTCGCGGATGGCGTGACGCGCCAGACGCTCGGACTGACCGGCGACGAGACCTTCACGATCCGCAACGTCGCGGGGCTGCGCCCGCGACAGGATGTCGAGGTCGAACTGACCCGCGCCGACGGCTCGACGGAGACGTTCCAGACGCGTTGCCGGATCGATACCGTCAACGAGCTCGAATATTTCCTGAACGGCGGCATTCTGCACTACGTGCTGCGGAAGCTCGCGGCCTAGGGTCAGCCCGCCACTGCGTCGTCCTGGTCGTCGCCGCGCGACCAGGCGATCAGGCTCGGTTCGTCCATCGGCTCGGCGACGGCATAGCCCTGGACGACGTCGCAACCGATCACGCGCAGGATCTCGGCCTGGTCCACCGATTCGATACCCTCGGCCACGGCCTCGCAGCCCAGGCCGTGGATCAACCCGATCATCGACTGTGCAATCTGCCGCGCTTCGGTCTTGGTGGCGATATGCTCGACCAGGCTGCGGTCGAGCTTGATCCGGTCGATCGGCAGCGTGCGTAGCCGTGCCACGCTCGAATGACCGGTGCCGTAATCGTCGATCGCAATCGTCGCGCCGTCGCTGCGCAGCGCAGCGATCGCTTCGATCACGTCGCCGCTGGCATGCATCGCCAGTGTTTCGGTGATCTCCAGCTCCAGCAGCCGTGCGGGGGCGCCCGCGGCGTGCATCGCGTCGCGCAGGCGGCGGAAAAACATCGCGTGGTCGAGCTGGCGCTGGCTGATGTTGATCGCCAGCCGCTGTTCGATCCCCGCATCGGCCCAGCGCCGGATCGTGCCCGCGACTTCGGCGATCACCCAATCGCCGATCTCGACGATCAGCCCGGTTTCCTCGGCGCGCTGCAGGAAGCTGGCGGGCAGCTTGATGCCGTGCGACGGGTGGTGCCAGCGCAACAGCGCCTCGGCCGCGACGATGCGGCCGTCGGTGAGCGACATTTGCGGCTGATAGACCAAGGCGAACTGGCCGCGCTCGATCGCGCTGCGCAGGTCGACCTCAAGCTGGGCGCGGTCGGTGAGTTGAGCTGCGAGCTCGTCGGAAAATTGCTCGGTGCGACCGCGGCCTCCGGCCTTGGCATGATACATCGCCGCGTCGGCGGCGCTCATCAGATCGTGTAGCGTCGTGCCGTGCGCCGGGCGCATGGCGATGCCGATCGATGCTCCGATCTCGACGTCGGCACCCGCCAGATCGAACTGCTCGGTCAGCGCGTAGAGCACCCCACGCGCGATGCGCGCCGCCTGGTTAGCGTCGTCCAGCTTGGGAAACAGCATCGTGAACTCGTCGCCCGCCAGCCGTCCGATCAGCGGCTTGGCGATCCCGTTGGTCGCAGTAACGCTGTCGGCAACCGCGCGCAGGCGGTTGGCGACCATACCGAGCAGCACGTCGCCCGTCGCATGTCCCATCGTGTCGTTGACCGCCTTGAACCGGTCCAGATCGATGAACAGCAATGACGCGACATCGCCCGCTGGCATCTCCGACAGCTGGCGCTCGGCGACGCGACGAAAATGGGTTCGGTTGGGCAAGGCGGTGACGGGGTCGTACATCGCCAGCCGATGGACGCTGTCGAGATTGGCGGCGACCTGTTGAAACAGGCCGTCCATTGCTTCCCCCAGTTGCGGGACGACGGCGCCGACTTCGGGCGGCACGGGGCTTTCTAGGTCGCCACGTGCGGCCTCGGCGAGGCGACCGATCGCGACGTCAAGCGCGCTGGCGGTCGTGCCGATCGCGCGTTCCGCCGCGGCCCAGGAAAACACCGCGCATACGATCGCGGGGACGAGCGCCCGGGTCAGGTTATCGAAGCTAAGCGTGCCATGGGACGTCGCCAGCACGGCAAGGATAAACACCACCGCGCCGGCGCACAGAGCGAAGGTAATCGCCCGGCCTTTCAGCGATGCTGATTCCATTACGCTTCGACGATCCCCGCTCCGCGCGCAACAGCGCCCAATTGCAGGGGATTTTGCGCGGAAAGGGTTAAGATTTCGGTGCCGTGCGGGGCCGCCGGAGCACGATGTACAACGCGCCGCCGCCGCCGTGCCGCGGGCTGGCGCCGCGCACCGCGGCGATCGCGTCGGCATGGCGCGAAGCATGCAGCCAGTCGCCGACCGCTGCGCGTATCACGCCGCGCGCATGCGGCCGCTCGCTGTCGGGTCTTGGCGGCTTGCCGGTGATGAGCAGAATGACCCGATCGCCACGGGCGCGCGATCGTTCGAGCGCGGTGTCGAGCATACTATGGGCCGAGCTCAGCGTGTGACCGTGCAAGTCGACGGTCGCATCCGGCTCCACCGATCCGCGCGCGAGGCGGCGGTCCCAACCGCCGTCGAGGGTGTTGCCAGGGGCGGTTTTGGGCGCGGGCTTTTTCTTAAGCCTCTCCCCTTCAGGGGAGGGGTTGGGGTGGGGCCTAGCCACAGGCGACGCTGCTTGAGGCACTCCTCGGACCCCAACCCCTCCGAGGAGATCGACCGGCTTCGCACCCGGCAACGGCGTCACCGTCGCCATCACGCGCGCCCATAACGCCGCTTCGTCAGGGCTGAGGCGGCGTCCCGCCATTCGTGCCTCCCTGCAGCCGCGCGAGCGTGCCGATCGGTAGCAGCACGAACGCCGTGCCGTGTGCCGACATGCCGCCTGCGATCGCTTCCGCCTCGCGGCCGCTGCCCCAGAACGTATCGACGCGATTGCTGCCCTTGATCGCGCCGCCGGTGTCCTGGGCGATCCACAGTCCCGTCGCGTCTACCCGATCCATCGACAGGAAAACCGGTGCGCCGAGCGGGATGAATTTGGTGTCGGCCGCGACCGTGACCCCGCCGGTGACGGGCAAACCCAACGCGCCGAGCGGTGGTCCGTCGAGCACGCGGAAGAACACGTAGCTCTTGTTCTCGCGCATGATCGCGCGGCCCCGTTCCGGATTGGCCCGCAGATAGGCGACGATATCCTGCATCGATGCGTGCCCAGGCTGGAGCAGCCCTTGGTCGCGCATCAACTTGCCGATGCCTGTGTAATCGCGCCCGTTCTGGCTGTCGTAGCCGATCCGAAACGTCGACCCGTCGGGCTGGCGCACATCGCCCGATCCCTGCACCTGGAGGAAGAACAACGCGACGGGATCGGCCGCCCAGCCGATGATCGGCGCGTTGGTCATTGCGCCGCTCTCGATCTGCGTCCGGTCGTAATATGGCACGAAATTCTTGCCCTCGACTCGCCCGCGGATCGACTTGCCCTTCAGCGCGTCGGAGAATTTGCCGAGATCGACGTCGATCAGATCGGTCGGACGGCCGTAGATCGGCACCTCGTAGCCCGCGCGGCGATCGCGCGAGCCCTGGATCTCGGGGATGTAATAGCCCGTCGCAAATGCCTTGCCGTCGCCGACCTGCACGGTTTCGAAGTTGGCCGCGAAGAAGGCTTGCGGGTCGCTGGCGGTCTGCGCGGCGCTGCAAGCCGGTTGCCAATCTGCGCCGCGAGTCAGGCCGGATTGATCGGTGCGGCGCATCAACTCGCGGCAACTCAGCCGGAACGCGGTGAGCGCCTTTGCTGCACGCCCACGGTCGATGCCGAGCGAGGCGACGGCGGGACCGGCGGCGAGCCCCGCCCCGGCGGCACTGGCGCCGGCGGGCACGGCATTATTGTTGGTGATCGGCGGCAACGGTGTCGAAGCAACCGGCTTGCGGACCGGCGCCGGCACCGAAGACGTGGGGGTCGAAGGCGGAACGATCCGTGCGCCGCACGCCGACAGCAGGATGGTCAGCGCAATCCCCGGGGCCATCTTACGCCACATCACTAATCAACCTCTCGCCGTCATGCAGCCCGTTCAATGACCGCACGCGTGGAGCGAGACAATAGCGGTCAGACGTCGTCGGTGTCGGCGAGCTTCCAATTGGGGTCGCCGCTCTTGAGCGTGCGCGAGAAGGTCCAGACGTCGTGCGTCACCTCCGCGTCGCTCACCGACCCGGCGATCAGAGTGCCCTCGGCATCGCGAGTCACCGCCGCGATATCGGCATCGAACGCCACGGTGATCCGCACCTGACGGCCCGTCAGCGTCGCATCAGTGATCAGCGCGCGCTCAATCGCCACCAGACGGTTGTCGAGCACATGACCCGCCTCGCCGCGTGCCTTGATCGCTTCGCCGAACGCATCGCGGACGTGATCCTCGGTCAGCCAGTCGAGCGTCTCGGTATCGCTCTTCCAGAACGCTTCGAGAATCATCCGATAGGCACTTTTCGCGCCGTCGAGGAACCCGGCAACGTCGAACGCTGGGTCGGCGGCGATCAGCGCGCGCAGGCCCGATTGCGCCCGCGCCTCGATCGCCTGCGGGCCTTGATCGCGCACTTCCGTTGCAGTCTCTACCGCGCGGGGAATCGTCAGCGGCGGACCGGGACGATCGTCCGTCGGGTTGCGCAATACCTGCTCATGTCCGGTTCGCTTACCGAGCACGGCATAGAGGCGGAGCCCCAGGAAGACAGCGACCATCGCGAGAATGACAATATAGACGAGCACTGGAACTCCACCTTGACCACTGTCCAACATAGGCACAAGAAACGCGCGATTCAAATACCGGGTCCACCGGACCGGCGTTGAACTGACACCACGCCCCTGCTAGGCGCGGCGCACTTCGCGCTCCCGCGTGTCATATGGGCGCGATTTCACCAATTCATACAGGGAAGTACCAGACGAAATGGACGATCAAGTTAACGACGGCGCGGCCGACGTCAGCCTGGCGAACGGCGCCGACAATCTGCCGGCGATCGGCATGATCTCGCAATATGTTAAGGATCTTTCGTTCGAAAGCCCGAGCGCGCCGATGATCTTCCAGTCGCAGACTCAGCCCAATATCGAGGTCGAGTTCGGCATCGGCGCCAACAAGGTCGGCGACGACGTCCACGAAGTCACGCTGAAGATCGAGGTCAAGGCCAAGACCGACGAGCAGACCGCGTTCCTCGTGGAAGTGCTCTATGCCGGCCTGTTCGGCGTGCGCAACGTACCCGACGACCAGCTCCAGCCCTTCATGCTCGGCGAAGCGCCCCGCCTGCTGTTCCCATTCGCTCGCCGCGTGGTGGCCGATGCGGTGCGCGACGGCGGTTTCCCTCCGCTGATGCTCGACCCGATCGATTTCGGCGCGATGTACCTCCAACAGCTCGCTGCCAAGGATCAGGCCGAGGCCGAGGGCGCCGCGGGCAACGCCTGAGGGCGTTGGCCGGGGACAAGCCATGAACCTGACCAAGGCGCTGGGATCGGTCGGCGGGCTGACACTCGCCAGCCGCGTCCTAGCGCTGGTCCGCGACACGCTCCAGGCGACCTATGTCGGCGCAAGCTTCGCGTCCGACGCCTTCTTCGTCGCGTTCCGTCTGCCCAACATGTTCCGCGCCTTGTTCGCCGAGGGCGCATTCTCGGCGGCGTTCATCCCGATGTTCAACCGCAAGGTCGGCGAAAAGGGTGAGTTGAGCGCCGGCCTGAAGTTCGCCGAGAGCGCGCTTGCCGTGCTGTTGCCGATCCTCGCCGTGCTGACGGTGGTCATGCTGATCGCGGCTTGGCCGCTGACCTGGGGCCTGTCGGGCGGGTTCAAGAACCCGACGCGCGATCAGTTCGCCTTTGCGGTGGAGCTGTCGCGCTACACGATTCCGTATCTGATGCTGATCAGCCTCGCGTCGCTGCTGGGCGGGATCCTCAATTCGCTCAATCGCTTCTGGGTCAATGCCGCAGCGCCGATCCTTCTCAACATCTCGATGGTCGGGGCGCTGTGGTTCTTCCACGGCCACGGTCCGGACGCCGCTTATATGACGGCGCGCGCGCAGGCGATTTCGGTCTCGGTCGGCGGCGTCCTGCAATTGCTCTGGCTGATGTTCGCCTGCCGACAGGCCGGCGTCAGCCTCAGGATTCGCCGTCCGGTGGTCGATGACGACATGCGCCAGTTGCTTCGGCTGATCCTCCCGGCGGCGATCGGCGCCGGTGCCGTCCAGATCAACCTCGCCATCTCGACCGCGCTTGCCGGCGGGCTGCTCGATCAGGGCTCGATCTCCTATATCTATTACGCCGACCGGCTGAACCAGTTACCGCTCGGGCTGATCGGCATCGGGTTGGGCACGATCCTCCTTCCGACCGTCTCGCGCTTGCTGTCGACCGGCAAATACGACGAGGCGATGGACACGCAGAATCGCGGGATCGAGCTCGCGCTGTTCCTTACCCTGCCCGCGACGGTCGCGTTCATGGTCGGGGCCGAGCCGATCATCCGCGGGCTGTTCCAACACGGTGCCTTCACGGCCGAGGCGACCGTTGCGTGTTCCTGGGCGCTCGCGGCTTTCTCGCTAGGGCTGCCGTCGTATGTGCTGGTCAAGGTGCTGACGCCGGGCTTCTACGCGCGCGAAGACACCAAGACCCCCGTTCGCTATGCGATGATATCGGTTGCGGTGAACCTAGTGGGCAATCTGATCCTGATCCCCACGCTCCACTATGCCGGCCCACCGCTCGCCACCGCAATCGCGTCGAGCGTCAACGTCGCGATGCTCTATTTCACGCTCAAGAAACGCGGCCATTTCCAGACCGACGCGCGCCTGCGCCGCCGCATTCCGCGCTTGCTGGTGGCAGCGATCCTGATGGGCGTCGCGCTGTGGGTCCTCGACCCACTGGTTGACCCCTATCTGACCGGCAGCATACTCCGCCGCGGCCTCGCGTTGACCGCCTTGGTCGCGGGCGGCGGCGCGGTCTATGCGCTGGCGTGCTTCGTCACGGGCGCGTATCGGCTCAGCGACTTGAAGGCACTGCTCGGCCGCCGCCGACCCGGCAAACCGACCGGCCAGGAACAACTCTAGGAACCATGATGCGCGTCGTTTCCGGCATCCAGCCCACCGGTAATCTGCACCTCGGCAATTACCTCGGCGCGATCAAGCAATGGGTCGCGATGCAGGATGCGATGGGCGCGGACGACGTGTGCCTGTTCTTCCTCGCCGACCTCCACGCGCTGAGCCAGCCGTTGGTGGCGAGCGAGCTGGCCAACGCAACGATCGAGATGGCCGCGACGCTGCTCGCCTGCGGGATCGATCCCGATCGCTCGATCCTGTTCAACCAGGCGCGCGTGCCGGCGCATTCTGAACTGTGCTGGCTGCTGTCGGGGACGGCGCGGATGGGGTGGCTCAACCGCATGACGCAGTGGAAGGACAAAGCCGGCAAAAAGGGCGAGACGCAGAGCGTCGGGCTGTTCACCTATCCGGTGCTCCAGGCGGCCGACGTGCTGGCATATCAGGCGACCCATGTGCCGGTGGGCGAGGACCAGAAGCAGCACCTCGAACTGGCGCGCGACATCGCGACCAAGTTCAACCTCGATTTCGGGGTAGAGCTGTTCACCCTGCCCGAGCCGTTCGTGTCGAAGGCGGCGCCGCGGATCATGTCGCTGCGCGACGGCGCTGCGAAAATGTCGAAATCCGACCCGTCGGATGCGTCGCGGATCAATCTGATCGATTCGGACGACACCATCGTCGCGAAGTTCAAGAAGGCGAAGACCGATCCGGAACCGCTGCCCGAGAGCGTCGAGGGACTCGACGCGCGGGCGGAAGCGAAGAACCTGGTGACGATCTATGCCGCGCTAGCGGACAGCACGCCGGCCGCGGTCATCGCGCAGTTCGGCGGCCAGGGCTTTGGCCAGTTCAAGCCGGCGCTCGCCGATCTCGCGGTCGCCAAGCTCGGCCCAATCCGCGATCGGCTGACCCGCCTGCTCGACGACCGTGCGGCGGTGGCGGGTATGTTGGAGCAGGGTGCGGAGAAAGCGCGCTCCCTTGCCGCGCCGACATTGCGCGCGGCCCAACAGGCGATCGGGTTGCAGGTCTGACCGCCTAAGTTGACACTAGGTTGACACTGACGACGACGTTTCGGGAGTAGCGGTCTCTAGGTGATTTCGGTCGAGCGGTGATCGAGAGGGACATCGCTGCACGGTGTCAGACGAAATCCTACATTGGAAGAGGCTTGTGCTCCGGCGCAAGCCGGAGCGTTGGCAATCAACGGTGTCGCATGTGGCCCAGGGCTCCGACCTTCGCCGGAGCGCAGTGAAGGTCAGCCCTCCAACTGCCGGATCAGCGCCTTCACCGCGCCGTCGATCTCGTGGTCTGACCCGCGCAGTTCCTCGATCCGACGCACCGCGTGGATCACCGTCGAATGGTCACGCCCGCCGAACTTGCGGCCGATCTCCGGCAGCGAGCGCGTGGTCAGGCGCTTCGCGAGGTACATCGCGATCTGGCGCGGGCGCGCGACCACGACGGCGCGGCGCGCCGAGACCAGATCGACGGGCTTGAGGTCGAAATGCACCGACACGGCGCGCTGGATTTCGTCGATCGTGATTCGCTTCGTGCCCCCACGCAGCACGTCGCCGAGCGTCGCCTGCGCGAAGTCGAAGTTGATCGCCTCCCCTGTCAGCTGCGCATAGGCGACCAGGCGGTTGAGTGCGCCTTCGACCTCGCGCAGCGATCCGGTGATCTTGAGCGCGAGCAGCTCTAGCACATCCTCGGGCACGTTGACGTCGGGCAGTTCGCCCAGTCGGTGGTCGAGCAAGGCACGGCGCAGCTCGGCGGTCGGCGTCTTGATGTCGGCGACCAGCCCCATCGACAGCCGCGACACGATCCGCGCCTCGACATCGTCGAGCCCGTGCGGATGCCGGTCGGCGGTGATCACCAGCCGCTTGCCCGCCGCGGTGAGCTCGTTGATCGTGTGGAAGAACTCGTCCTGCGTCGGCTTCTTGCCCGAGATGAAGTGAAGATCATCGATCATCAGCAGGTCGGACGAGCGCAGCCGATTCTTGAAGCTGTGCGTGTCGTTGGCGCGGATCGCGGAGACGAATTCGAACATGAAGCGTTCGGCCGACATTAGGATCACGCGCGCATCGGGGACGGCCGCCAGATAGGCGTGACCGATCGCATGCATCAGGTGAGTCTTGCCGAGGCCGGTGCCTGAATGGAGGAACAGCGGGCTGAAGCGCGGCGTGCCCGGCTCGGCCAGTGCGCGCGCCGCATTGAACGCGACTCGGTTCGACGCATCGACCACGAATCGGTCGAACGTCAGCCGCGAATCGAGCGCCGGACGGTCGGCGGGTGCCGCAGCAGGCTTGGCTGGCTCAGGCTTCTCCTCGGCGGCGACGGCACGGACCGGCGCGGTCGCCGAGCGGACCTCGATCGACACGGTGCGAATCGCCGGGATGGCGTGGCGGAATTCCTGTAGCAAGCGGTCGGCATAATGGTTGCGGACCCAGTTGGCGGTGAACGCCGACGGCAAGGTCAGGCGAACGGTCGCCTCGTCGTCGCTATCGCCGAGCTCGATCGGCTTGAGCCATTGCTCGAACAGACGCGCGCCGGCCGATTCGCGCAGGTTCTTGCGAATGCGCGCCCATGCGTTGAGCACTTCCCCCGGCACCACGCCATCTTTCGCAACCGAAACCGCCACTACGATCCTTTCCCCATCCCGGCCGCACACCCCCGCGTGCGGTCCGGCCCCCTTCGTATTCCGGACAGACGATTCCACACAGCCGGAACGGTCGTCCGACTGATGTAAGCATCTGCTATTGGTCGGCCACGTCCGGAACCGGTGCGGCAAGGATCGTTTATGAAGCTCCGCGCGAGTCGATCAAGAGAATTAGATGACAGAAATGTTAAATAAAAAAGTTGACTCGGCGAACCCCGCGGAAAACTGTCATTCTTATTTTACTGCGTTGATTTTATACAGTTTTTAGACTGTATTCGCGCTTAACCCATGCGAATCGCCCAGATTTCGGGGAGTCGCTGGCGGGCTTCGAATGTCCGGTATGGTCGTCAGCGATTTGCGGCAAAATGTTGCGCCCGAGACGCAAAAAAACCCGCCGGCGATATGATCGCCGACGGGCTTCGATCCCGAAGAAACGGATGACTTAGAGCGACGCGAGTCGCTTGGTCAGGCGCGAGAACTTGCGGCTCGCGGTATTCTTGTGAAGCACACCCTTGGCGACGCCACGCTGCAGCTCGGGCTGCACGGCGGCGAGCGCTTCGGTGGCCGCGGTCTTGTCGCCCGACGCCAGCGCCGATTCGACCTTCTTGACGAAGGTGCGGATCCGGCCGACGCGGTTGCCGTTGATTTCGGCGCGACGATCGTTGCGACGGATACGCTTCTTGGCTTGCGGCGTGTTCGCCATGAAAAACCTCTGATCTGGCAAAAATGGAACGGGCACAGCCATGGAGCCGTGCCCGGAAGCGGTCGCCCTTAGCGAGCGATCAGGATTCGGTCAATCTAGGACTGGCAGGTCGGGCACCAGAAGGTCGATCGGCCAGCCTCGGCATAGCGCTTTACCGTCCCGCCGCACCCGCACGGCTCGCCCTCGCGGCCATAGACCAGGAACTGCTTCGAGAAATAGCCCAGGTTGCCGTCGGGATGCGCGAAGTCACGTAGCGACGACCCGCCCGCCGCAATCGCCGATTCGAGCACGGCGCGAATCTCGATCACCAGCCGGTCGAGCCGCGCAAGGCTGATCCGTCCCGCCTCGCGCTTCGGCGAGATGCGCGCGGCGTAGAGCGCCTCGCAGACGTAGATGTTGCCCAGTCCCGCGACGATGCGCTGGTCGAGCAGCATTTGCTTGATCGAGGCGACACGGCCCTTGAGCGCTTTCCTGAGATAGGCACCAGTCAGTTCGAGTCCAAGCGGCTCCGGCCCCAGCGCTTTGAACGCCGGAAACTCGGCAAGCTCGGCCGTCGGCACGAGATCGACCGACCCGAACCGCCGCGGATCGTTGAGCGCGACGCGGCGACCACCGGTGGTCTCGATCACCAGATGGTCGTGCTTCTCCAACTCGCTTGGATCGACTCGCCACCGCCCCGACATCCCGAGGTGAAAGATCATCGTGTCGCCGCGATCGGTGTCGATCAGCCCGTATTTGGCGCGCCGCCCGAGCGCCGTGACGGTCGCGCCGGTCATCCGCTGCGCTAGGCCCTCCGGAAACGGGCGGCGCAAGTCCCCGCGGCGCGTGACAACGCTCGTCAGGCGCTCGCCCTTGAGCACAGGCTCCAGCCCGCGAACGGTGGTTTCGACTTCGGGTAATTCCGGCACACGATGCAGCTAGGTTGGGTTTGCTCCGGCCACAAGCGCTCGCTAGAGCCGCGCCCATGACCGACACCGTTTCCTTCGGCTACGAAGACGTCTCGCCCGACGAAAAGACCGCCCGCGTCGGCGGCGTGTTCGCCAGCGTGGCGTCGAGCTACGACGTGATGAATGACGCGATGTCGGGCGGGCTGCACCGCGTATGGAAGGACGTGTTCGTCCGCCGCGTGAAACCCCGCGCGGGCGAAGCGATCCTCGACATGGCGGGCGGAACCGGCGACATCGCGTTCCGGCTGGCGAAATCGGGTGCGGCGGTAACGGTCGCCGACATCAACCCCGCAATGCTCGAGGTGGGTATCGATCGCGCCGGCAAACGCGGGATAAACGGGCTGGTGTGGAGTGAGGCCAACGCCGAAACGCTGCAATGGCCCGACCGCTTCTTCGACGCCTATACGATCGCGTTCGGCATCCGGAACGTGACCGACATCCCCGAGGCGCTGCGCGAGGCGCACCGCGTGCTCAAGCGCGGCGGGCGGTTCTTCTGCCTCGAATTCTCCACGACGCTGTGGCCGGGGTTCGCCGACGTCTATGACGCCTATTCGCACCGCATCGTGCCCAAGGTCGGCAAGATGATCGCCGGCGACGAGAAAAGCTATCGCTACCTGATCGAATCGATCCGGCGTTTCCCGACGATGGAGCGGTTCAAGGCGATGACCGGCGACGCCGGGTTCGTCCAGACCAAGGTCGAGCCGATGCTCGGCGGGCTCGTCGCCATCCATAGCGGCTGGAAGATTTGACCTCTCCGATCGTCCACACCTGGCGCCTGCTGAAGTGGGGCCGCATCCTCGCGCGCCACGGTGCGCTGCGTGGAATCGAGCGCGATCCGAATACGCCGCCGCGGCTGCGGCGACTGGTCAAGCTTGCGCGGTTCGGTGCGCGGGTGCCGAAGACGCCGCGCTACGCCGATGCGTTTCAGGCAATCGGTCCCGCGGCGATCAAGCTGGGCCAAACGCTTGCGACCCGCCCTGACCTCGTCGGCGAGGACGCCGCGCACGATTTGATGCGACTGCAGGACGCGCTGCCGCCCCTGCCCTTCGACGTGATCCGCCGCGCGATCGAGGCGGGGCTCGGCCGCCCGGTCGGCGAGGTGTTCGCGTCGATCGAGCAGACTGCGGTCGGCGCTGCGTCGATCGCGCAGGTCCACCGCGCGGTAACGCTCGAGGGTGCCGACGTCGCGGTCAAGGTGCTGCGCCCGAACGTCGAGGAAGAGTTCGCCAAGTCGATCGACACCTATCAATGGGCCGCCGCGCAGGTCGAGGCGATGGGCGGCGAGCTGTCACGCCTGCGCCCGCGCCTCGTCATCGAGACATTCAAGCGTTGGACCGCGCGCGAGCTCGACCTGCGGCGCGAGGCGGCGTCGGCGTCCGAACTCGCCGAGGCGATGCACGCCGAGCCCGATTATATCGTTCCCGCGATCGACTGGCAGCGCACCAGCGGGCGCGTGCTGACGCTCGAATGGGTCGACGGCGTCAAGCTCGCCGACCGCGAAAAGCTGATCGCGGCGGGCCACGACACGCACAAATTGGCGTCCATCCTGGTCAACGCCTTTCTCCGCCAGGCGATCTCCGAAGGCTTCTTCTACGCCGACATGCACCAGGGGAACCTCTTCGCGACCCCCGACGGCAAGATCGCGGCGATCGATTTCGGGATCATGGGCCGGATCGATCGACGGGCGCGGGTGTGGCTGGCGGAAATTCTCTACGGCCTGATCACCGGCAACTACAAACGCGTCGCCGAAATTCATTTCGAAGCGGGCTATGTGCCGGCGCACCATAACGTCGCCGAGTTCGCGACGGCCTTGCGCGCGGTCGGCGAGCCGATGCGCGGGCTGCCGGTCAAGGATATGTCGGTCGGCCTGATGCTCGACGGGCTGTTCAAGATCACCCGCGATTTCGACATGGAGACGCAGCCGCATTTGCTGCTGCTGCAGAAGACGATGGTGATGGTCGAGGGCGTCGCGACGAGCCTCGATCCCGACATCAACATGTGGGACACCGCAGCCCCCTTCATCCGCGAATGGATCCGGACCGAATTGGGGCCGGAGGCAGCGGTCGCCGATCGGCTGATCACCGATGTTCGCACGCTCGCACGCCTGCCCGATTTGATCCGTCGTATCGAGGCGCGCTACCCTGCGCCCGGCGGCGCGCCGCCTGCACCGCCGCTCATGGAGATCGAAGTGGTGCGGATCGGCGGCGGGTGGCGATACATAGTCGTCGCGGCCTTGAGCGCGGGGCTGGCAGTCGCGGCGACCTTGGCGATCGTGCACTGATGGCGATCTGGCTCGCCGAGCCGTCGCGCTTCGCCGGGCTGTCGAAAGGCCGCGCGCGCTTGGGCCTGGTCGGCTTGCTCCTGCTGCTCGCCGCGACACTGACTGCGCTCACCGTGCCCCAGCCCGCGGCGGTCAGCGGCGATCCAGCCAAGCGCGCCGACGATCAGACCGACGTCGTGCTCTACGAAGCGATCGTCGATGGCGTTCGTCATGGCGGCAATTATTACGAGGTGACCGCCGATCGGCTGCGCACCGGCGATTATCCGATGAAGCCGTTCGTCACCTTCCGCTTGCCAACGCTGGCGGTCGTGCAGGCGATGATGCCGGCATGGGCGGTGATCGTACTGCTTTACGCGCTGGTCGCGGGTGTTCTTCTGGCGTGGTTCGTGCGGCTGCGTCCCGCCTTCGCACGGCCACCGCCGCTGGTTCTCGCGATGGTATTGCTCGCCGGCGGAATGGGCGCGTTCGTGCAAAGCGACCTCGCGGCTTTTCATGAGGTCTGGGCCGGACTGCTGATCGCGCTTAGCCTCGCGCTGCGCCGCCCCGGCCGCTGGGCGGCCGCCGCCGGAATCGGGGCGCTCGCGATGCTGATCCGCGAAACGGCGGCCTTGTATGTCGCGGTCATGTTCGTACTCGCGTTGGCCGAAGGCGACCGTAAAGAGGCGGTTGGCTGGGCGGCAGGCGTTGCGTTGCTCGCTGTCGCCGTCGTGGCCCATGCCCATGCGGTCGCGCAGGTCGTCGGCCCGTTCGATCCCGAATCGCCGGGCTGGGCGGGCATGCTGGGGTTCGGGTTCTTCGTCGAGGCGATGACGCTCTCCACCGCGTTGCGGCTCGCGCCGATGTGGCTGGCGGCACTGCTGACGGGCTTCACCCTGTTCGGCTGGGCAGCGTGGAAGGACGACACCGGAATTCGTGCGCTGGCGACCTTCTGCATCTACGCCGCGCTGATCGGCCTGTTCGGGCGGGCCGACACCTTCTATTGGGGACTGATGGTGGCGCCCGCGATCCTGATCGGCCTGGCCTTTGCGCCCGACGGCATCAAGGACTTGATCGTCGCCGCGTTCCCCAAACGCCGCAAGATCACCGTCACGAGGATAACGACATGAAGCGCATCCTGCTCATCGTCGGTGGCGGCATCGCGGCCTATAAGGCGTGCGAGCTGATCCGGCTGGCCAGAAAGGCAGACTTTGGCGTCAAGTGCGTGCTGACCGCGGGCGGCGCGCAGTTCATCACGCCGATGACCTTGGCGGCGTTGTCCGAGCAACAGGTCTATACCTCGCTCTGGGATCTCAAGGACGAGACCGAGATGGGGCATATCCAACTCAGCCGCGAGGCCGACCTGATCGTCGTCGCACCGGCGACCGCCGACCTGATGGCGAAGATGGCGGCGGGGATCGCCGACGACCTCGCTACCACCCTGCTGCTTGCGACCGACAAACCGGTGCTCGCCGCGCCCGCGATGAACGTGCGGATGTGGCAGCATCCCGCGACCGTCCGCAACGTCGCTACCTTGCGGGGCGATGGGCTGACTGTGCTGGAACCGGACGAAGGGCCAATGGCGTGCGGCGAATACGGCCCGGGGCGCTTGCCCGAACCCGAGGCGATCCTGAAGGCGATCCAGGCCAAGCTCGGCTGAATGCTCGACGGCAAGCACATCATCGTTACCGCTGGCCCGACCCACGAGCCGATCGACCCCGTCCGCTACCTCGCTAATCGATCGTCGGGAAAACAAGGCTTTGCGATTGCCGACGCGCTTGCGGCGCGCGGTGCACGCGTGACGCTGATCGCCGGTCCCGTCACGCTTGCGACGCCGCCGGGCATCGATCGCGTAGATGTCGAGACTGCGCTACAGATGGCGGCGGCGGTCGAGGCCGCGCTTCCCGCCGACGCGGCGGTGATGGTCGCGGCGGTGGCCGACTGGCGGGTCGAAGCGGCCGGGCAAAAGATCAAGAAGGGTGCGGACGGTCCGCCCGTTCTTCGCCTGGTCGAAAATCCCGACATTCTGGCCGGGCTATCGCGCAACCCGCGCCGCCCTCGCCTCGTCATCGGTTTCGCCGCGGAAACCGAGCATATCGTCGAACACGCCAAGGCCAAGCTCGCGAAGAAGGGGGCCGACTGGATCGTCGCCAACGACGTGTCGGGCGACGTGATGGGCGGGGAGCGAAACGCGATCCACGTCGTCACCGCGACAGGCGTTGAAAGTTGGCAGGACGCACCGAAGGACGAGGTCGCAAGGCGGCTGGCCGACCGCATCGACGCCGCGCTGGACCATGGCTAATCGCTCGTAAGCCAAAAGGCAGAGTCGCTCGCTAACCCGAGTTACGATACGCTCGCGCAATGACCGACCCGATTCGCATCGCGATCAAGCGCTTACCCAACGGCGGCGGGCTTCCCGTCCCGGTCTATGCCAGTGCCGGCGCGGCGGGGATGGACGTCTTCGCGGCCGAAAGCCTGCGACTCGCGCCGGGCGCCCGCCACGCCATCGCGACGGGCTTCGCGATAGCGATTCCCGAAGGATATGAGGTTCAGGTGCGGCCCCGCTCCGGCCTCGCACTCAAGCATGGCGTCACCTGCCTTAACACGCCTGGCACCATCGATCACGACTATCGCGGCGAAGTGAAGGTGATCCTCGCCAATCTGGGCGACGAGCCGTTCGCAATCGCGCGGGGCGACCGCATCGCCCAACTCGTTCCGGCCCCGGTCCAACGCGCGATGCTGGACGAGGTCGATGAACTCGACGACACCGACCGTGGCAGCGGAGGTTTCGGCTCGACGGGCGTATGATCTTTTTGTTTCTGGCGTTGCAGGCCGCGGCAAGCACGCCCGCTTCGCCGGCCAACTGGTCCGCACTCCCGCCGCTACGCCTTTCAACCACGCCCGATTATGCGGCGCTGAAGACGAGGTTCGTCCATGACGAGGTCGCCGCCGGCGTGGTTCAGAAAGCGGCACGCGGCTACATCGTCGGCGCCCGCCGTCGTCCGATAGCTGGTATCGGACGGGGATGACGCTTAGCTGGGGTCCGTGAGCTTAAGCGACGACGACCTGACCCGGTTCGCCCGGCATATCGTGTTGAAGGAAATCGGCGGCGCTGGGCAAGCGCTGCTGCGGGGCTCCCATGTCGCGGTGATCGGCGCCGGAGGCATCGGATCCCCAGCGTTGCAATATCTCGTCGCGGCGGGAATTGGGCGGATTACGATCGTCGATGACGACACGGTCGATCTGTCCAACCTTCAGCGGCAGACATTGTTCGGTATTGCCGATATCGGCGCGGCTAAGGTTGATGGGGCCGCTACGGCGCTGACGCGGATCGACCCGGCCGTGGTCATCGAGCGGCGCACGATACGGATCGATGCCGGCAATGCGCGCGACATGTTGACCGGCGCCGCTGCCGTGCTCGACGGCAGCGACAATTTCGCGACCCGCCTCGCTGTGGCCGATGCTGCGCTTGCCCTGCACGTCCCGCTCGTCTCCGCGGCGGTGAGCCAGTTCGAAGGACAACTCGGCGTCTATCGCGGATGGGAGGCGAGCAAGCCCTGCTATCGCTGTTTCGTCGGCAACGACCCGGAGCGCGACGGCGCAAGCTGCGCCGAAGTCGGTGTGCTCGGCGCGATGGCGGGCGTGATGGGAAGCCTGGCGGCGCTGGAGGTTATTCGCGCCATCGTGCCGTTCGGCGAGGACAGCGCGGGGAAGTTGCTGCTGGCGGACGGTCTGTCGCTGCGGTTCCGGACGATTTCCTTGCCGAAGGACCCGGCCTGTAGCTGCAGTTAGCCTCGGCCGACCCGCCCCAACGTCCAATCCTTCGTGGCCCAACGATCGCCATGCTCGACATACCAATCGACCGTCGCGGCGAGACCGTCGGTGAAGCTGATCGCCGGCTTCCAACCAAGTTCGGCCTCGATCTTCGAGGGATCGATCGCGTAACGCCGGTCATGGCCGGGTCGGTCGGCGACGAACTCGATCAGATTGCGGCGCTGCCCACCGATCGGCACGCGCGCGTCGAGCAAGTCGCAGATGCGCGCAACCATCGCGATATTGCTGTGTTCCTCGCGTGCGCCGATCGCATAGGTTTCGCCGACTCGCCCGCGCTCGAACACTGCCTGGAGTGCGGCGGCATGGTCATCGACATGCAGCCAGTCGCGGAAGTTGGCGCCGGTGCCGTAAACCGGCAGCCGCTCGCCCTTCAAAGCCTTCAGGATTGTTAGCGGGATCAACTTTTCGGGTGCTTGCCAAGGGCCGTAATTGTTGGTGCAGTTGGTGATCACGACCGGCAGGCCATAGGTGTGGTGCCAGGCGCGAACGAGATGGTCCGACGCCGCCTTGGACGCCGAATAAGGCGAAGAGGGACGATAAGGCGATGCTTCGTGGAACTCGCCGGCCTCGAAGTCGAGATCGCCGAACACCTCGTCAGTGGACACGTGATGGAAACGAAAGACCGACTTCGCGTCGCCACCCAGGTCTTTCCAATAAGCCCTTGCTGCCTCTAGCAATTGGCACGTGCCGACGATGTTTGTCTCAACGAAGGCATCGGGGCCATCGATCGAGCGATCGACGTGGCTTTCGGCAGCGAGGTGGACGATGGTGTCCACTCTCTCGCCCATCAACAACACCGCAATCAGACGGCGATCGGCAATGTCGCCCTCGACGAAGCGGTAATTGGATTTGCCCGCTACGCCGGCCAACGCCGCGGGTGCCGCCGCATAGGTCAGCTTGTCTAGATTGACGACGCGATGCCCCTGTCCCACCAGCCGCCGCACCAGCGCAGAGCCGATGAAACCCGCCCCGCCGGTTACTAACATCGTGCGCGAACTCACGCCGCCATCTTCCTCAGGTAATTAGCATAATCGCCGCCCATAGCGTCCGCACGGTCGAGCACAGAGGCACGGTCGAGCCAGCCGAGTTGCAAGCCGATTTCTTCAGGACACGCAATCTTGACTCCCATGCGATGCTCGATCGCGCGGACGAAACTCGACGCTTCGTAGAGGCTATCGTGCGTGCCGGTGTCGAGCCAGACGTTGCCGCGCCCGAGCAGGCTGACGGTGAGGTCACCCCTCGCGCGGTAGGCGTTTAGCACGTCGACGATCTCGGTCTCGCCTCGCGCGGACGGCGTCAGATTCTTGGCTATCTCGACCACGTCGGGATCGCAGAAATAGAGGCCGGTCACCGCCCAATTGGTCTCTGGCTCTTTGGGCTTTTCCTCGATCGCGGTGACGGTGCCGTCGGCTTGGAACGACACCACGCCATACCGCCCCGGATCGGTGACTTGATAGGCAAACACCGTTGCGCCGATCGCCTTGGTCGCCGCCTCGCGACAGCGGGCGCCAAGCTGGTCGCCGTGGAAGATATTGTCGCCGAGGATCAGCGCGCAGCCCTCCCCGTTGAGAAAGGTCTCGCCGATCACGAACGCCTCGGGCAACCCGTTGGGTTTTTCCTGTTCGGCGTAGCTGAGCGACACGCCGAACGCGCTGCCGTCGCCGAGCAATTCTCTGAACGCCGGCAAGTCCCTCGGCGTCGTGATGATCAGGATTTCGCGGATGCCCGCCAGCATCAGGATCGAGAGCGGGTAATAGATCATCGGCTTGTCGAACACCGCCAAGGTCGCCGGATAAAGCCGCGTGCCGCGACCGCCCGCCAGGATGATGCCTTTCATGCAATCACCCTAACGGCGAAGCGTTAAGCCCGCGTAAGGCTTATAGCGTTTCGATGAACTTGCGGACGTGCGGGCCGATATCGGGCCGCGCCAGCGCGACCGCGATGTTGGCTTCGATATAGCCGGCCTTGTCGCCGCAATCGTAGCGTTGCCCGTCGAAGGTGAAGCCGTGGAACGGCTGTTTGCCGATCAATTGCGCCATCGCGTCGGTCAGTTGGATCTCGCCGCCGGCTCCGCGGACCGGATTGTCGAGGATGCGCATGACGTCGGGCTGGAGGATGTAACGGCCGGGCGTCATCAGGTTCGACTTGGCGGTGCCCACCGGCGGCTTCTCGATCACCTCGAGCACCTCGGTCAACCGGCCGTCCATCTTGCCCGGGGTGATGATGCCGTATTTGTCGGTCTGATCGGCCGGAACTTCGAGCGCCCCGATCAGATTGCCGCCTACCTTGTAATAGGCGTCGACCATTTGTTTGAGAAAGCCCGGCTTGCCGACCATGAGTTCGTCGGGGAGCAGCACCGCGAACGGTTCGTCGCCAACGATCTCGCGCGCGCACCACACCGCGTGGCCGAGCCCTAGTGGCTCCTGCTGGCGGATATAAACGGGCGATCCCGGTTTCTGACGGATCCCGTCGATCAGCGCCATCGACTTCCCCCGCGCGCGCATTGTGGCTTCGAGTTCGTACGAAACGTCGAAATGATCCTCGAGCGCCGACTTGCCGCGGCCGGTCACGAAGATGATCTGCTCGACCCCGGCTTCCAGCGCTTCCTCGACCGCATATTGGATCAGCGGCTTGTCGACGACGGTCAGCATTTCCTTCGGCATCGCCTTGGTGGCGGGAAGGAAACGCGTGCCGAGCCCTGCGACGGGGAAAACGGCCTTGCGGAGGGGTTTGATGGTCATTCTGCTCTCGAAATATGGTCGGCTGTGGCTTGCTTAGCCGCGTTTTAATGAAGAAGGGATTAGGCGGACATCATGGCCGACGCACGCAAAATCCTCGTCGTTTTCGGAACCCGTCCGGAGGCGATCAAGCTGTTCCCGGTGATCAACGCGCTTGCCGCGACGCCGGGGATTGTGGTGCGGACCTGCGTCACCGCGCAGCATCGCGGGCTGCTCGATCAGGTCATGACGATCGCCGGACTGACGCCCGATATCGACCTCGACGTGATGGAGCCGGACCAGACGCTCGACCGGCTGACCGCGAAGCTGTTGATCGGCCTCGGCGACGTGATGGACGCCGAGCAGCCCGACCGCGTGCTGGTCCAAGGCGACACCGCGACCGCGATGATCGGCGCACTGGCGGCCTATTATCGCAAGGTGCCGGTCGGGCATGTCGAGGCGGGGCTTCGCTCGGGCGACATCTATCAGCCCTGGCCCGAAGAGGTGAACCGCCGCATCGTCGCGCCGATCGCCGACCTTCATTTCGCGCCGACCGAGACCGCCGCGGCAGCACTCCGCGCCGAAAACATCAACCCGGCGACGATCCACGTGACCGGCAATACGGTGATCGACGCGCTGCACTGGACCAGCGAACGGATCACCGCCGATCCGTCACTCGCCGCCGGCCTCGACCCGATCGCCGAACGCTTCGTCAGCAAGCGCATCATCCTCGTCACGACGCATCGCCGCGAGAATTTTGGCGGCGGGATGGAGAATATCGCGCGCGCGATCGCGCGGATCGCCGCGCGCGACGACGTCGCGATACTGTTCCCGATGCATCCTAACCCCAATGTCGGGCAGGTCATGGACGCGATCCTCGGCGACCGGCCCAACGTCGCGCGGATCGAGCCGCTCGATTATCCGCATTTTATCCGCGCGCTTGGCCTGTGCCACATCGCGCTAACCGATTCTGGTGGTGTGCAGGAAGAGGCGCCGGCGCTCGGCAAGCCCGTGCTGGTGATGCGCGACACCACGGAGCGCCCGGAAGGTATCGCGGCGGGAACAGCCAAGCTGATCGGGACGGACGAGGACAGGATCGTGCGAGAAGTCGATTGCCTACTCGACAATCCGGCCGCCTATGCTGCAATGGCGCACGCGCACAATCCGTTCGGCGACGGCCACGCCGCCGGTCGGATCGCCGCCGTTATCAAGGATAGTTCGTGAAGTTTCTCGTCACCGGCACCGCCGGGTTCATCGGTTTCCACGTCGCCAGCCGCCTGCTTCAGGCCGGACACGACGTCCTCGGCATCGACAATTTTTCCGAATATTACGATGTCGCGTTGAAGGAACAGCGCAACGACATCCTGTCGAATCACGCCAACTTCCGCGTAGCGCGCGTCGCGATCGACGACATGGCGTCCTTCGCCGCCGAGTGGGAAGCGTTCCGCCCCGACATCGTGATCCATCTCGCCGCGCAGGCCGGGGTGCGCTACTCGATCGATCATCCCGAAACCTATGTTCAGGCCAATCTGATCGGCACGTTCAACGTGCTCGAGCTCGCGCGCCGAACGCAGCCGCGCCACCTGCTCGCCGCCTCGACCAGCTCGGTTTATGGCGCCAACACCAACATGCCGTTCGATGAGGGGCAGAAGGTCGCGACCCCCCTAACCTTCTACGCCGCCACCAAAGCCGCGACCGAGTTGATGGGGCATAGCTACGCGCACCTGTTCGGCGTGCCGATCACTTTCTTCCGTTTCTTCACCGTTTATGGTCCGTGGGGCCGCCCCGACATGGCGCTGTTCAAATTCGCCAAGGCGATCGACGAAGGCACGCCGCTCGACGTCTACAATCGCGGCGACATGGTCCGCGACTTCACCTATGTCGAAGATCTCGCCGAAGCGGTCGTCCGGCTCGCCGACGTCGTGCCGGGTAAGGATCCGGTCGACGGCGACAGCCTGTCGCCCGTGGCGCCGTGGCGGGTCGTCAATATCGGCCAGGGCGAGCCCGTGAAGCTGATGGATTATATCGCCGAAATCGAACGCGCGATGGGCAAGCCCGCGATCCTCAACCTGATGCCGATGCAGCAAGGCGACGTTCCGGCTACCGAAGCCTCGGCCGAACTTTTGCGCTGTCTGACGGGTTACGCCCCGTCGACGCCCTTGTCGGTCGGCGTTCCCGCCTTCGTGCGCTGGTATCAGGAGCAATACGCCCTCTGAGGGAGGTCATTTCCGAAGTTTTCACCGTTGCCGTGCAAAGCGGGCGCCATGGCACCCAGCGCTGAACTCAAAGTCGTCGTTCTCGGGCTCGGCTATATCGGCCTGCCAACCGCGGCCGTGATCGCGCGAACCGGCGCAAAGGTACTCGGGATCGACGTTACGCCGTCGGTCGTCGACATGATCAATTCGGGCCGCGTGCATATCGAAGAAGTCGATTTAGACGGCTTGGTCCAGGGTGTCGTGGCGCGCGGCGACCTGCGTGCATCGTTACAGATCGAGCCGGCCGACGTGTTCGTCATCGCGGTTCCGACCCCTTTCGCCGACGATCATGCGCCCAATATCGGCTACGTGCTGAAGGCCGCGACGACGATCGCCACGGTGCTGAAGCCTGGCGATACCGTCATCCTCGAATCGACGTCGCCGGTCGGTACCACCGAGAAAGTGCGCGACTTGCTGGCGCAGCTTCGCCCAGACCTCAAGATTCCGGGCAAGACCGGCGAGCAGGCCGATATCGCGATCGCTTATTGTCCCGAGCGCGTCCTCCCAGGCCGCATCCTGGTCGAGCTGATCGAGAACGACCGCGTCGTCGGCGGGATCACCCCGCGATGCGCGCGTAAGGCACTGCAATTCTATCGTCGCTTCGTGCGCGGGGCGTGTGTCACCACCACCGCGCGCGCCGCTGAGATGACCAAGCTTACCGAAAACGCCTTCCGCGACGTCAACATCGCGTTCGCCAACGAACTCAGCCTGATCGCCGACACAATGGGGGTCGATGTGTGGGAGGTGATCCGCCTCGCCAACCGCCATCCGCGCGTCAACATCCTGCGGCCCGGGCCCGGCGTCGGCGGGCATTGCATCGCCGTCGATCCGTGGTTCCTGGTCCACGCCGACCGCGTAAACTCACCGCTGATCCGCACTGCGCGCGAAGTGAACGACCGCAAGACCGACCATGTCATCGCTCAGGCCTCGGCGATGATTGCCGCAATGCCAGGTGTGCCGGTTGCGTGCCTTGGCCTCGCGTTCAAGGCTAATATCGACGATTTCCGCGAGAGCCCGGCGCTGAAAGTCGCGGCCGCGCTGGCCGACCGCTTCGGCGCGCAGGTTCGGATCGTCGAACCATATGCCGCCGCCCTACCTTCCGCTTTCGACGGAACCGGCACAGCATTGATAGACATCGACACTGCAATCGAAACGTGCGGCGCGATGGTCGTCCTAGTCGATCACGACGTGTTCAAATCGGTGCCGCTGGAAGAACGCGCTGACAAGGCGGTGCTCGATACGCGCGGAATCTGGCCGGACCAGCCGAAAGCGGCACCAACCGAACGGATGCGCCTCGCCAGCTAGCTGAGCGGCTTATCGCGCGTTGCGATCATACCGGGGACCACAGGGCGCGGCACGTTAGGCGCGATCGACGCAGCGACCGCATCCATCGCACCTGCCCGACTCTTCGCGGACGCATGCGTCCGGCTGCGGAATATTCCCTCGAAGCCGATCTTACCGCCCCATTTCCGCCAAAACCGCCCGGGGGCCAGGGGGTCGTATCCCGCATTGGCGAGCAGATAGACGCTAAGCTGGTCGGCCTGATCCTCGGTTTCCCGAATCAGCCGCGCGTTGCGCCCGAACTCGGCCGCGAGCCCGCGTGAGATGCCCGCCTCATCGAGCCGCGCGCGATGGTGCAGGATATTGTGCGCGAGTTCGTGCGATACGACGACCGCGATTTCTTCGTCGGACATACCCTCGAAGAATTTCTCGCCTAGCTGGACATTGGTGCCGTCGGCCTGCGCGTCTAACCCGTTGCCGATCACGATTTCGAACCGCGACCGGCATGCCGCGCGGGGCGTCAGCGTGCGTCGCGTGATCTCCCCGTTCCGATCGAACGTGATCGCCAGCGGCCGGTTCGCCGGTGCCGCATCGATCAGTGACCAGGCGCGGTCGCGGTCGGAGCTCGCGGGCTTGTCGGTGTCTGCCGCCGACGTCGGCAGCGCCTGATCGGCGATCGCCACGACTGCGTCATTGGCAACAACGCCGTCGCCTTGCGCGGAGCCCCCAGCGATGACAGCCTCCACCGCCACTGGCGCGCGGAAACCGAAAACACGTTTGACCGTCGGCCAGTCCGATTCGCGATATTGCCGCAGGCTGTGCAGAACCATCCCCAGCGCCGGTTGCCGCTGGTCACACAATTCAACATTGGCTGTCGTCAGCCGCTCGGCGATCGTCGCCAGACGCATATCGGCGGCGCGCAATACGCCGAAGAACGCTTCGTCAGGAGTGTTGGCAGGTGACGCGGTTGCCACGATCGCGGCTAGTACAATCAGTTTCACGGCGCGGCTATAACCAAGCACCGCACGCCTTGCCAGATGCGGACGCGGTTTCTATGCAGACGCCTCCTCCCGATTGTCGGACGATGATTTCCAAGTTTTTCAAGCGCCGGACGGCCGAGCCGACCACGCACCCACAAATACCGCCGGGCGAACGGATCTACGCGATCGGCGATATTCATGGGCGGCTCGATCTGCTCGACGACCTGCTGATCCAGATCGGCGCGGATGACCGTGCCCGCGGGCCCGCAGCGACCACGCTCCTTTTTCTTGGCGACCTTGTCGATCGCGGCCCCGATTCTGCCGGCGTGGTCGAACGCGTGCGCAAACTGGCGGCAAGCGAGGTCAACGTGCGTATCCTGATGGGCAATCACGAAGAGGTATTCCTTGCCGCGGTTCAGCGGGATCTTCCGGCGCTGCGCTTCTGTTGCCGGATCGGCGGGCGCGAAACGATGATGAGCTACGGGATCAGCCAGGAAGAATATGAGCGGCTGGACTATGCCGAACTTGGCGAACGGCTCTCCGCACTGGTGCCGGTCGAGCATGCCGAGTTCATCGCGGGGTTCGAGGACCTGATCGTCGCTGGCGGATACGCTTTCGTCCATGCGGGTCTGCGGCCGAACGTCGCGATCGCCGATCAGCGGCAAAAGGACATGCGGTGGATCCGCGAACCGTTCCTTGAGTATGAGGGCGCGTTCGAGGCGTTCATCGTCCACGGCCACACGATTCTGGAAGACATCGACGAGCGCCCCAATCGCATTGGGATCGATACCGGCGCATACGTCACCGGCAAGTTGACGGCGTTGGGTTTGGAGGGCGCCGACCGCTGGGCCCTGCAGACCCCGACGTGATTCCGCTCGCGCAAGCGGTCAGCCGTGGCAAAAAATTAACGAGTGTTAACATTGCGGTAGGATGTTGTGGCGTTGCGGCAACATTTTTTTATTTGGTGAATTTCCAACATGGCAAGGGGTTGCCACCGTCATGCGGCGATGATAGGCCGACCCCGCAATTACAAAACAAGGGAGTATTTCATGCGTCTGGGTAAATTGGCCGCTGCAGTTGCCGCCGTTTCGATGGCAGCCGCCCCTGCGCTGGCTGCTCCGGTTAACCCCGCGGCATCACTGTCGGTGAGCAAGTCGGTGCGCGCTTCGGCACCCGCCAAGAAGACCAACAAGTTCGGCGGCACAGGCGTTGTCATCGCGGTTCTAGCGGTTCTGGCGGTCGTCGGTGGCGTCATCGCGGCTTCGACCGATTCGAAGAGCCCGTAACCGACGGTTGCATTTTGAATGAAAATGGCGGCCTTGGTGCCGCCATTTTTTTTGTTGCCATCACGGCTCGACCACGATGAAGAACATCTTTGTGCTAGCCGGATTCCGCAATCGGCCACTAAGCGACGCGTGCAGTCCGTGCCTGCGATACAAAACATACAAGGCTGCATACGGCCTTTATCAAGGCGGCGGATATACGCAGCTCGACACTAGACGGGCCGATAGACGAACTCGATCGCGGCGTAACGCACTGACGGACGATGTCGAAGGTTTGGGCGCCGTGTCTACGGACGCCGCATACCAATCCCATGCGATCTGAATGTGACCTAGGCACGAAAAAGGCCGAAGAATTTCTCCGGCCTTTTCGATCTGGATTGGTCACATCCCCGGCGGTGGGGCGGCGGCACCAGGTGCCCCGCCCGGCGGACCACCGGCGCCCGGGAGACCACCGGCCCCGCCGCCGCCCATCATCTGCTGCTGATACTGATCGAGCACCGCCTGGGGCAGGAATTCCATCAGCTCGACGTCGAAGGTCAGTGGTGCGTTGGGGGGGATCGGACCGCCGCCCTTTTCGCCGTAAGCGAGCTTCGACGGAATCCAGAAGCGATACTTCGCGCCCTTGCTCATCAGCTTCAGACCCTCGGAGAAACCGGGGACGACCTTGGCGACGGGCATTGGCGTGGGCTGCTGCGACTTGTCGAAAGTGACGCCCGAGCGCAGCTTGCCCTCGTAATTGATCAGCGCAACATCCGAATCGGTCGGGCGCGCGCCGGTACCGGGGGTCAGGATTTTGTATTGCAGGCCGGACGCGGTCGTCTTGATCGCCGGATCGGTGCCGATCCAGCCACGCTGAGACTTCGCCCAATAATCGTCACCCTGCCGCGCGAGCAGAAACGCGCCGACGACCAGCACGGCGATGCCGATCCACAACCAGGTAAGATAGCTGCGCTTGACGGGCTGAAGCGGAACGGCGGTCACGGTCATGAAAAGCAGCCTCGACGGAATGGGCCGCTATGCGCGGCCGGGACACGCTGTCGGTAGATGGGGGGCTCGCCGGCGGCAAGCCCCGAACACGGCGGTCTTACTTGACCCCGTCGCGCTCCATGCGCTTGCGATCCATCTTGCGCGCGCGGCGAACCGCGGCGGCACGCTCGCGGGCGCGCTTCTCGCTCGGCTTCTCGTAGTGCCGGCGCAGCTTCATCTCGCGATACACGCCCTCGCGCTGGAGCTTCTTCTTGAGAGCCCGAAGCGCCTGATCGACATTGTTATCGCGCACGATGATTTGCATAAAACCCGTCAGCTCCGAATCGAAATGAGTATCGCGGCCGCAGACAGGGTCAGCGCCGCAAGAGCGCGGCCCCTAGCAAACGACCCATATAAAGGCAAGCGCCGGGATCAGGCGCTATCGACGATCCAATCGCGCTTGGCGCGACGGCGGAGTTTGATCCCACAATGCGCGCAACGGCTGACATAAGTATCGCCGTCGGGCGCTATGTGACGCTCGCTGCGCACGTGGCGGCCCTTCATGCAATTGGGTAGGCCGATTATTCTTTTTATCATGACGTCCATTGGTAGCTTGCGACGGCTTTATCGATCGAGCGCGATAAACATGGATCAAGGTCGCATCAATCCGATTTTCTGCTGAAATACCTCTGTTGCCGAAAATCCACAGCCGGCAACGAACGCGCAATTATTGCAGCTGCGCAATGCGGCTCTGGCGTGTCGCTGTACTCAGACGGCGTCTTCACAGACAATACCGCGGCGCAGATTGCTCAGGAGACGCGGGCCTTCACCGGCGGCATCGCCGCTGGCTGCAGCGCCTGCGTTCCCACGATGTGTGGTGACGGGACCCGCTAATGGCGCCCTGCCCCGATCACGTTCTGATAGCCGAATGCCCGACGCTTACGACGTTACCTGCAGAGTCGGAGCGGCCTACGAAGCCCAATCATGCATCGGCCATCTGCGGCGGCGACCCCATCGAGCTACGGCCATCGCATGGCTCATACCGCCAGCGCCAATCAATTGACGAAACAGGCGAACGCTGTCTAACTCCGGCTTCCGTGCGCCGATATCTATGGTTGGCCCAGTCAATGTTGCCGAGGTCATAGCCGTTCATGCCATCCGTAATTAAACATGCCGGCGCCCTTGCACAGGGGCGATCTAAATATCTCATTTCTTGTGGAATTTTCGTTCTGGTTTTGACGCTTACCGGCGGCGCTTCAAGGGCGGACGAATTCGCGCAAACGATCGTGCGCGCCAGCGCAATAGCGATAATCGCGCTCGCCTTCCTGCAGCGTTCGAGACGACTGTCGGCCGGACATGACCGCTTTATCATCATTTTGATGGGTGCCATCACATCATTGATCGGGCTGCAGCTGGTCCCGCTGCCGCCTGGGGTTTGGTTGGCGATGCCGGGCCACGATCTTTACGGCGTGGCGGCAAAAGTCGCACAGATTGCGGAGCCGTGGCGACCGATAAATCTGGTTCCGGATCAGGGCTGGGACTCTCTTCTGTCGATGCTGCCAATCTGGGCGACGTTGGTAATAGTCCTATCGCTGCGAGCGGAGGAGCGGCGGATAACAATCAACGCCCTTGTCCTGATTTCCGTGTTGAGCGCGACGGTGGGAATCATGCAAATGTTGCTTGGCCGGGACAGCGCGCTCTATTATTACAAAGTTTCCTCGGTCGGGACGCCGACGGGCATTTTCGCAAACCGCAATCATCAAGCGGTTATGCTGGCGGCAGGTATGGCTGCGTCGAGCGTATGGGGGTCGCGGACCAGTCAATCGCGCCCACACTTTAACGGCATCAAGGTTGGGTTGTCGTTAAGCGCTTTCGCGGCGCTGCTGTTGGTGTTGGTCGCGACAGGGTCGCGGGCCGGGCTGCTTTTGGGCGGTATCGCCACTTTGGCCGCGCTCTATTTCTGGCGCAGGGGCATCATTGCCAGCGGCCTTCTATCCGGACGAACCAAGCACATTTTTTTCCCGGCTGCTGCCGCAGTCGCCGTTGGGGTCGCCGCAATTGCCCTCGCCTTCAATCGCGGACAGTCCTTCGAACGCCTTGCCTCAATGGGTGCGGGTGACGACACCCGGCTAGGTGCGTTGAAGCCGCTTTGGCTTATGCTCAAAACGTTTTTCCCTTTCGGTTCCGGTGTTGGCTCTTTCGATCCAGTTTACCGACGCTTCGAACGCCTCGACGATCTTCAAGTCGAATATCTCAACCAAGCGCATAATGATTTGGCGCAGGTTGTGATTGAGGCCGGTTTGCTGGGAGGTCTGTTGGCCGGAGCCTATGTTTGCTGGTGGGTATATCAAACGTTTCGGATCTGGCGATCGCCATCCGATCATCCCGATCAGTTGATGGCGAGGCTCGGTACCATTGTTACGGGCATGATCCTGCTTTTGAGCTTAACGGACTATCCTCTCCGCACCCCGCTATTGGCATCGTTGGCGATCTTAGCCAGCGTTTGGATGTCACCGCAGCGCCACAAATCAAATGTCACCGCCGCGAACCTTTAGTAGAGGGTTTACCCTAGCTGATTGTTTGTTAAAGAGGCGACGACGTGGGATCAGCATGGGTTCGTAATCGCTGTGATGAGATTTTCATTAATTTTTCTGTGTTTGCTGACTGCTGCCTGTGTGGGAAACCCGAAAATCGAAAGCAACGACCGGCTGACGGTGATCAAGGATACGTCTCTCCCATTGCCTGACAGGACCGATTTGGTGGCGCCTGATCGACTAAGTTTGATCGGCCCCTCGGACACAATTTCTATTGAGGTATTTGGCGTTCCGGAGCTTAGCCGCGAGGTACAAGTCGACGGCAGCGGACGGGTAACGCTGCCATTGATCGGCGTGCTCGACGTATCCGGCAAGAGTTCTGACGAACTGGCGGGGATCGTTCGCAATCGATTGAGCGGGCGTTATGTCAAGAACCCTGACGTGACCGTGAACTTGAAGAGCTCCGTGAGTCAGTTCGTGACAGTCGACGGAGCGGTAACCAAGCCGGGCCTTTATCCCGTGACCAACCAAACGACGTTGTTGCGAGCCGTGGCGCAGTCCGGGGGTATGACTGAATTTGCGAAACTGGACGATGTCGTCGTGCTGCGATCGGTTGGCGGAAAGCAGATGGCGGGCCTATATAATCTGGCTGCGATCAGGCGAGGCCTGTATGCTGATCCCGCGATCTTCGCGAATGATCAAGTGATCGTCGGAGATTCGCCAGCCCGGCGTCTTTTTAAAGATGTGCTGGGCGTCGCACCGCTTTTAGTCGCGCCGGCCGTCGCGTTGATCCAACGTCGCTGAGCTTTTAGTATGAACGATATTAACAAATCTGCGGTTTTTCCCGCCTTAGCCGGGGCTGCGCCTTCCGCCAACGTGGAGCTTGAGGAAACTCGCGTTCCGCTGGTGCGGCAATATGTACTCGTGGCAATGCGGTGGAAGCGGACGATTTTCGCGATCACCGCAGCGTTCCTGTTGGGCGGTTTGGTCATCACTTTCTTGATGACGCCGCAATATACTGCGGTGACTCGACTTGAGATTGCTCGCGAAGCCAATCGTGTAGCGCCCGTCCAAGGCGTGGAGCGCGAGACCACCGACGCAGATCTCGAATTCTATCAGACGCAGTACGGGCTCCTTCAGTCGAGATCCCTGGCCGAGCAAGTCGCGGACCAACTCAAACTGACGGACGATCCGGCTTTTTTCAAATTGTTCAAAAAGCGCCCTCAGGGCGTAACCGGGGCCGAGTTTACCGATCAGCCTTTACCGGCGGCCAGCAGAGTTCAACGGCGGCAGCAGGTGGCAGATTTGCTCCTTCTGTATATTCGAGTGGACCCTGTTCGGTTGTCGCGGCTGGTGGATATCAGTTTCACCAGTCCCGACGCAGTGTTCTCGCAGCGTGTCGCGAATGCGTGGGCCGCGTCCTTCATCCGGATCACGCTTGATCGACGTTACGAAGCGACGGCGTATGCGAGACAGGTACTAGAAAGTCGGCTAAACGACCTTCGTCAAAAACTAGAGACGTCTGAACGCGAAGCCGTAAATTTCGCCTCACAGCAGCAGATTATCGACATTCCGATTGCGGGCGGCGCCAACGGTGGGACCGCGGAACGATCAATTATCGCCGAAAATCTCGCCGCGCTGAATAATCAGCTGAACCTTGCGATCGCTGACCGCGTGCAGGCGCAAGCGCGCTTGAGCGGCTCAGAACAAGGAGCGTTTCCCGAGGCGCTGCAGAACACCGCAATTTCGGGACTGCGCCAGAAGCGCGCCGAATTGTCGGCAGAATATCAAAAGCTTCTGGTGCAGTTTGAACCTGAATATCCCACGGCTAGAGCGCTGAAATCTCAAATCGACCAGCTCGATAGGAGCATAAAGCGGGAAGAAGGTCGGGTTTTCTCATCGATACAAAATACGTATCGAGATAGTGTCGCGCGCGAACAAGCATTGAAAAGCGACGTCGATCGCCTGAAGGCGTCGTTGCTCGACATGCGCCGCCGTAGTATCCAATATGGTATTTATCAGCGCGAAGCCGATACGAACCGCCAGCTTTATGACGCTCTTTTGCAGCGATATAAAGAAATCGGCGTCGCCGGCGGCGTCGGTGTGAACAACATTTCGGTTGTTGATACTGCCGCGCTTCCCGACCGGCCATCGAGCCCCCGCCTGTTCTTCAACATCGTTCTGGCGCTGGTGGCTGGTTTTGCGGCAAGTGCGGGCGCGGTCTTTGTCCTGGAGCAGACATCGGAATCGTTCGATGATCCCGGAGAGCTGGCGAAGATATTGCGCGTGCCGCTGCTGGGCACGATCCCGGTAGTCGACGGTTATGAGACCCCATTGCAAGCGCTGAACGATCGAAAATCGCATCTTGTCGAGGCATTTTTGTCGGTGGAAGCCAACCTGAGATTCAGCACGAGCCATGGGGTTCCCCGCTCGATTTCCGTCACGAGCACCCAACCTGCGGAAGGCAAATCGACCACGTCGTTGGCGATCGCCACGCTATTGGCCAGAATCGGCAAGCGCGTTATTCTGATCGATGGTGATATGCGCTCACCGTCAATGCATGATTTGATGGGGGTCCAGAATGATCGCGGCCTAAGCGATTACCTCGCCGGTAACGATGCGATTGAGACGTTGATGCGCCAGTCCGGCACGGGGCTGACCTTTGTGACGGCCGGCCCGCCCCCACCCAATGCTGCCGAGCTTTTGAACGGTGACCGCCTACGACGGCTCGTGGCCAAGCTGGAAGAGAATTTCGATCATATCGTCATCGACTCTCCGCCAGTCATGGGTCTCGCAGACGCGCCGTTGATAGGCACATGCGTAGAAGGCACGGTTTTCGCTGTAGAATCACATGGCGTGCGTTCGAGCCTCGCGCGGGTTGCCGTCAATCGACTCAAGAGTGCCAAGGTCAATGTTCTGGGCGCAATCTTGACGAAGTTCGAGGCGAAGCGGGCGCATTACGGCTACGGCTATCAGTATGGCTACAATTACGGCCCAACCAATGCCAAACAGCCCACCGGATAACGGGATAGCTAAAACACGGCGTTCGACGTGGTGGGGCTCTGTGCGGTTTGTTTTACCGTCGGCGATATTGCTTGAGCTGTTGGTGCTGCAAAACGGGCTCGTGCGAATCAACAAATTGCTTCCGCCGGAATTGGCCCTCACGATCAGCCCCGGGGACGCGCGGTCGAATGCGGCGATGGCGAGCATGCTCTTGATGTCCGACGCTCAGGGCAAGGGCAAATCGGAGGCGGCAACTTACGTCAAAGCGGCGTTGCGTAGAGACGCCACCAATGTCGAAGCCGCCAGAAACGGAGGCCTTATTGCCGATGCGTCCAACGACAATGCACGGGCACGCCAATCGTTACGATTTGCAGAGGCATTATCACGTCGGGACTTACCTACACAGCTTTGGCTGTTGGAAGACGCCGTCAACAGGGGGGATGTCGGAACGGCGCTCGATCATTTCGACATCGCGTTGAGAACGTCGAATGACGCGTCCAAAATTCTCGTTCCAATCCTAGTTCGAGCGATCGACGAACCGCCGCTGGCCCATGCTATCGTCGCCGTATTGGCTCGACGCCCCATTTGGGCCGAGGGTTATTTGATCACTGTTGCGCAGACGGGTCAGGACAACGCCAAAGTTGCCGATCTCTTTCTGAATATCTCGAAAGCTGGCGTTCCTGTACCCCAATATATTCGGGACACGCTCATCCGCCGGTTTGTCGATGCTGGCGATTTCATCCTAGGCATGCGCCTTTATCGGGCGTTTTATAGCAAAGGCGGAAACGACTTGATTAGAAATGGTGGCTTTGAGCTCTCCGACGCGAACGTGGCATTCGACTGGCGACCTGTCGACACCGCAGGGATTTCTGCACTGCGGACCGAAGAGAAGGGCAATATCGTCCTTCAAATACAGGGTTCCCCGACGGAAGCTGGCCCAGCGATCCGCCAGTTGCTCGTTTTGCCGGTAGGACGATACGCAATCGGTGGAACGTTCCAATCGCCAAACGAGACCGCCGCCACCTCTCCTTATTTTGATCTGACGTGTGCCGGACCGCAGTCTATAGCGATCGGGCACATCGTTATGACGTCCGGCAAATTTCGAGGGATTGTCTCCGTGCCGGAAAGCGGATGTGAAGCACAGTGGTTGACCTTATCGGTCCCGTCCACAGAGAGTTCAGACGGTTCCGCAGGCACAGTTGACAATATTTCCGTCGAACGGATGTGATATATCCGTAAAAGTAAAAATAAACAGTTTCGAGGGCGAAATGAAGGCAGTAATTTTGGCTGGTGGCCTAGGAACTAGAATTTCGGAAGAATCTCATTTGCGACCTAAGCCAATGATAGAAATCGGTGGGAAGCCGATCATTTGGCACATCATGAAAATTTATTCGAATCATGGCGTAAATGATTTTGTTATTTGCTGTGGATATAAAGGTTATTTGATCAAGGAATACTTTGCCAATTACTTTGTTCACATGTCGGACATTACGATTGATCTGTCCAATAATGGTGTCACGGTCCATAATCAAACTGCTGAGCCGTGGCGTATAACGCTCGTTGACACGGGCGAAAATACGATGACAGGCGGTCGCTTGCGGCGAATTGCCGACTATGTTCGAAACGAAGAGGCGTTTTGCCTAACCTATGGCGATGGTCTAGCTGACATCGACATCAGTTCTTTGGTGGCGTTTCATCGCGACGCCGGCCGCCTTGCTACCGTGACTGCGGTCCGCCCCCCCGGGCGATACGGTGCGCTGCAAATGGTTGGCGACAAGGTGACGGGCTTTACCGAAAAGCCGCGCGGCGACGGCGGTTTGATAAACGGGGGATTCTTCGTGCTGAATCCGGCGGTTATCGACTACGTAACGGGGGATAGCACCGTGTGGGAGGCGGAACCGCTAGAGAGCCTCGCCCGAGACAATCAACTAGGCGCGTTCGAGCATAATGGCTTCTGGCAACCGATGGACACATTACGCGACAAGACCATGCTTGAAGAACTTTGGGTCAACGGCAACGCGCCGTGGAAAAATTGGTGACGCTTCCCAGTCATAAGTTTTGGTCGAACAAGACGGTTTTGCTGACAGGGCATACCGGGTTCAAGGGCGGGTGGTTGGCGCTTTGGCTGGCAACGATGGGTGCGCGCGTAGCAGGTTTTGCGTTGCCGCCGACCACGACCCCGAACCTGTTCGCGATGCTGGGCCTGGCAAATCGCGTCGACAGCCGCTTCGGCGATATTCGCGATGCCGCCGAGATTGCAGCGGTGATGCGCGAGACAAAACCGCAGATTGTCTTCCACCTTGCTGCACAGCCGCTCGTGCGTGCGGGCTATGCAATGCCCCTGGTCACGTTTCAGACCAACGTCATGGGGACCGCACATATCCTAGAGGCGGTTCGCGAAGTCGACAGCGTCGAGGTCGCGCTCACAATCACCACCGACAAGGTGTATCGCAATAGGGAATGGTCGTTTCCCTATCGCGAAACAGATCATCTGGGCGGCCATGATCCTTATAGCGCCAGCAAGGCGGCAGCAGAGTTGGTCGCCACCTGTTATCGCGATTCCTTCCTCGCCGGCAGAAATGTCAGAACAGCCACTGCTCGGGCCGGAAATGTTATCGGCGGCGGGGACTGGTCGTGTGATCGACTGATCCCCGATGCCATCCGGGCATGGGACAGCGGAAATACGCTGATGGTTCGCCGGCCGGCCGCCACCCGCCCATGGCAACATGTGCTCGATCCGCTGTCCGGTTATCTGGTCTTGGCCGAGAAATTGTTCGCCAAGGCCGATCTTCCGACCGCTTTCAACTTTGGACCCGGCGGTGCCGCAACCGCCGATGTCCGCACGGTCGTCGAACTCGCACGGCGCGGATATGGCCGTGGTGAAGTAACTTACGGCGACGGATCGGACGGACCGCACGAAGCAAACCTGCTGGCGCTGGACACGAGCCAAGCACAGGCTGTTCTAGGAGTGAAGCCGCGCTGGCCACTCGATATTTCTGTGCAAAAAACGATGAGCTGGTACCGCGCCGTGGCGGAAGGGGGCGATGCTTGGTCAATCTGCCAAGCGGATATTGCGGCGTTCGAGCAGGACGCATGAGCCGGTTTTCCGTTTCCGACGCCGCCCTGGCGGGCCTCAAGAAGGTGGTCCGCGAGCGGGTCGGCGACAATCGTGGCTTCTTCTCACGCGTTTTCTGCGCGGAAGATCTGGCGCCGGCCGGATGGCCAGGTCCGATCGCCCAGATCAACCTCAGCTTCAATACCGCCAGAGGCACCGTACGTGGCCTGCATTTTCAGCACTCGCCCCGTGCCGAGGACAAGCTTGTATGCTGCCTTCGCGGGGCGGTGTGGGACGTCGCTGTGGATCTCAGGCTGGGTTCGCCAACGTTCCGCCAATGGCATGCCGAAATATTGTCGGCTGAGGGCGGCGAAGCTCTTTTAATTCCGCAAGGGTTCGCACACGGGTTTCAAACGCTGACAGCCGATGCCGAGTTGTTATATTGCCATTCGATTGCCTACGCTCCGGACCTGGAAGGCGGCTTGCAACCATTCGATCCAGCGATCGGGATTGATTGGCCGTTGACCATCACCGAATTATCGGCCCGCGACGAACGTCGGCCGTTCGTCGCGAAAGACTTCAAGGGATTTGTGTTTTGAATTGTCGCCACTGCCATTCCGCACTTAGCTTGCCGTTTCTCGACCTTGGCAGCGCACCGCCGTCAAATGCCTATCTGGATAACGACACGGTGACTCTGCCAGAACTCTACTATCCGCTCAAACTAATGGTTTGCGAAACCTGCTGGCTGGTGCAAACGGAAGACTATGCGGGTCGTGACGCGTTATTCAACGACGACTATGCCTATTTCAGTTCCTATTCGCGTTCTTGGCTAGCGCACGCGGCCGCGTACGTCGCGACGATGACGGAGCGATTCAATCTCGGGGAGAATTCCTGTGTCGTGGAGGTTGCCGCGAATGATGGATATCTTCTGCAATATGTCCAAGAAAAGAGCATCCCGTGTTACGGTATTGAACCGACACGTAGCACTGCCGACGCCGCCCGATCAAAGGGGATCGAGATTGTCGAGCGCTTTTTCGGCGTGGAATTGGCAACCGAACTGGCCGGGGCTGGTCGGCAAGCGGACCTGATCGCCGCCAATAATGTCCTCGCTCATGTTCCTGACATCAATGACTTCGTCGCCGGATTTGCGCTACTACTCAAACCAGACGGCGTTGCGACGTTCGAATTCCCGCATTTATTGAGGATGGTTGCCGAAAACCAGTTCGACACCGCTTATCACGAGCATTACTCATACCTTTCGCTGACCTCGGTACGCCGTATCTTTGCCGCTAACGGCCTCGTTGTGTTCGATGTCGAGCAACTTGCGACCCATGGCGGCAGTTTGCGAGTTTTTGCACAGCGCGCCGATGGAAATCGGGGTGTTAAAGCCGCGGTGACAGCGATGTTGGTAGCCGAACACGATGCAGGCATAGATAGGCCGGCTTATTATGCGGCGTTTCAGCAAGCCGCGGAGAAAGCACGGAACGATGTTGTCGACTTCTTGATCGGTGCACAGCGTCAGTCCAAGCGTGTGGTTGCCTATGGTGCGGCTGCAAAAGGAAATACGCTGTTGAACTTTGGCGGCGTTCGTCCCGATCAATTGCCCTATGTCGTGGATCTCAATCCTGCCAAGCAAAACATGTTCATGCCTGGCACCCGAATTCCAATCGTTACCGAAGACCGGTTGCGGGACGATCGGCCGGATTACGTCATGATCCTGCCATGGAATCTGAAAACGGAGATCATGCAGCAATTGTCCTACATCCGCGAATGGAACGGTCAGTTTGTGACCGGCATACCGCAGCTTGAGGTGAGATGAAGGTAGCAGTCACGGGTGCGAGCGGGTTCGTCGGCACGCACGTGGTGTCCGAACTCCTCGGCCGCGACGGCGTTGTGGTCACCACCTCGGGCCGCGGCGAAAATGGACCATTTGGAACGCGATGTGGGCATCTTGCTTGTGACCTTATGCAGCCGGACGATCCGGCGCTGGCGGCATTGGCCGCCCATGACGTTCTGATCCATTTGGCGTGGGGCGGATTGCCGAATTATCGGTCTCTGTCGCATTTGGAATTGGAATTGCCGCGGCAATACCGACTTCTTACTTCGTTAGCCCAGCGCGGCTTGCCGCGGGTCGTTTGCGCCGGCACGTGTTTGGAATATGGACTTTGCGATGGTGCGTTGGACGCTGATCGACAAACGGCGCCTGCGACGGCCTATGCTCTAGCCAAAGACGTGCTGCGCCGCCAGCTAACGATGGGCTTGGCAGACACTTCCTGCGACTTGGTTTGGGCGCGATTGTTCTATATGTACGGCGCACGCCAGGCCCCAAGCGCGCTCTACAGCTTGTTGCGCCGCGCAGTCGTTGACGGCGACAAGGAGTTCGCCATGTCCTCGGGCGAACAATTGCGGGATTTTATGCCGGTCGAATTGGTAGCTCGCGATATCGTGTCGCTCGCGCTGACCCCTTCCCCATCACCCATTGTCAATATTTGCTCGGGGCAACCGCGGTCGGTTCGAAGTATGGTTGAACAATGGCTGGACGAGTGGGGAGCGACAATAGAATTGAAACGCGGCGTTTATCCCATGCCGGATTATGAATCCTTGGCGTTCTGGGGCGTGCGCGGCCCCGGGCTGGACCTTGGGATTGACTGATCCGCTGCGTCCCGCAGTACGGCACGGGGTCGATCTGGCTGCACATGTTGAGCGGCAGCTGGAAGCTATTGTGCCTGCGCCTGCTAGTGTTGCTTGCCAGGGTGTCGCGCCACATGTCGATGCGGCGCTTGCGCGACTGTCATCGATCCTTCGATCCGTCCGCATTTTCGATCCCGACGTGTTCGATCCATATCATGCCCTGCAATATGCGAGTTTTCTGTACTTGCTTGGTAACGAGGCGTGGCGACAAGCGCCCGGTAGCCCGATCGTCGATCGCTTGTTCATCCTGAACCGTGCGTTGAATTCGCTCGACCTGTACCCGGCAACGCCAATGCCGGAAATCTTTTTCCTATCGCATGCCCTGGGCGCGGTATTGGGTAACGCGACCTATGGCGAACGCCTCGTCATTTTCCAGAACGTCACCGTCGGCCGCATCGGCGAAAATCGACCCCAGATCGGCGAAAATGTCGTTCTTTATCCAGGCGCTTCAGTAACGGGGCGCAGCCGGATCGGACGCGGTGCCGTGATCGCAAGCGGTACACGGATCCATAACATCGATGTCCCGGACAATTGCATCGCGTCGTTATCAAACGGCAAGATCGAGATCAGCGAGCGGCCGCGAGATTTCGCAGACTTATATTTTCGGACCTAGCTGACCTCGGCGGGACGACGCGCATACATCCGCAACGCAGTGGAAAGCTGCGCCATCGGGCTGTTCCACAGATGTGTTCGGCGGTTTGCCAACAGGCCGCCAATGCGCTGTGCCGCCGCATCCACTTCGTGCACCCCACACCCATCCATGTCGACAGGGCACGATTTCAGGAACGCCTTGCCAAGCTGAACCGCCCTGGCGGCTGAACGTCGATTTTGCCTGAACTTCAACGGCATTTCGACACCGGCAGCATGGTACATCGATCTCGTCGCATCAATCGGTCGATCCTGACACAGTCTCGCATGCGCTTCGTTCGACAAAGCGGACAGGATATCTTCGCGGTCAAGCACATCCGCAAGACGGCATCCGTTTGCTGCTACATAGCGCAACGCGGATTCTATGATCAGCGCGCCGACCGTCGCCGAGTCCGCAAAGCCCGGCAGAAATCCTATGTCGTCCTCTTTCTTCCACAGCGCCTTTTCCTCTTGCCCCCCTCCCCCGAAATGAGCCGCGCCGTTGCTGCGTTGCGATCCACCATTCACGATGAACGGCGTCCGGCTAAAAACGTATCGAACGGCTTCCATCGATAGCGCGATTGCCGAGAACATGTCGACTTGGCTCGAAAGAAACATCCGACCCTGTTTCTGCTGGATTTCTTTGACAACCGAGCGACGGACGAAGCCGTGGTACACACACGGCAACTTGTAATAATTGTCGTCGGTTAACAGCGAGCGCAATTGCACGCGACTATCGAGCACTTCGAACCCCCTATGACGGGGTATCAACGCGGTATTACGTCGCCCCGACAACAGATCAGGCCAAGCGTAGTGGGCGCGATCGGCCGATAGGGCGTCGACGCCATTGTCGCGAAACAGCTTCAGGACTTGGGGGATCGCGTCGGGCAATATGCCGTCGTCGTCGCCGATGAAGCAGATGATTTCGCCTCGCGCGATGTCGCAGCCGCGTTCGAAATTATCACGCATGCTGAGCCGCCGATCACTGCGGTGGTAAGCGATGCGAGGATCACCGATCGCATCGACGACCTCGAGCGAATTATCGCCGGAGGCATTGTCCAAAACAAGAATTTCCATGTCCTGGACTGGCTGGCGTACGCAGGTTTGAAGCGCGTAGCCGAGATATTCGCGGCGCTCGCGGGTAGGCACGATCAGCGACAGAACCGGAGGTGGGTTGCCGGGGGTGTTCATCTACGATGCTTGTCCAAGGTCATGGGTGGCGCTGCCTATCAAAGCAGGCCCAATATACAACCTCTGGTCATGAATACGGATTTTCCGAGACGATACGGTTGGCCATCCTGGGCCTTCGTCGTTAGATGACGGGCGGCGCCCCGATCGCGGGGCTAGTTGGAGTGCCGGGTGAACGTCCACCGCAACGTCATCGCGAATTTCGTCGGCCAAGGGTGGGTGGCGATCGTCACGATCATGTTCGTGCCCCTGTATATCCGATTGCTCGGCCTCCAATCCTACGCGCTGATCGGCATCTATGCCGCGCTTCAGGTCTGGCTGGCGCTGTTGGATCTGGGCATGTCGCCGACCCTGGGACGAGAGATGGCGCGCTTTTCCGCGGGCATCACGTCACCCCGCGGGATCCGCGACCTGCTGCGATCGGTCGAGGTGATCTGCGGCGGAATCGCCATCGCCGCCGCGTTGGGCATCGCGGCGGGCGCGTCCTACGCAGCGCGCGACTGGCTGAATTCCACGCTGCCGTTCGAAACGCTGCGAAACGCGATGGTCCTGATCGGCGTTGTGGTCGCCATGCGGTTTTGTGAGAGCGTCTATCGCAGTGCCCTGTTCGGGCTGGAGCGCCAAGTTTGGTACAATGCCGTCAACGTCGTGTTGGCAACGTTAAGGTTCGGGGGCGCCGCGCTGGTGCTCTATCTGTTGTCGCCCACGATAATGGCGTTTTTCCTGTGGCAGCTCGCGGTGTCGATCCTCGCCCTGATATTGCTGGGCCAGAAGGTTCACCGTGTGCTTCCCGACGCTCCTGGTCGGACATCGTTTTCATGGGACGCGGTCAAGGAAATACGCGCGTTTGCCGCAGGCATGATCGGGATCAACGTTCTGGCGCTGATCCTCAGTCAGGCGGACAAGGTGATCCTTTCCAAGGCATTGCCCCTGGCATCGTTCGGTTATTACACGCTTGCGACGACGATGTGCGGCGTGGTCGTCGCAGCTACCGGACCGATCACCCAAGCGATCTATCCGGCATTGACTCGCCATGGGTCGGCCGGCGAAACGCGCGCATTCCACGCGGCCTATCACTGGGGAGCGCAAGCCGTTACAATCGCGGCGGGCACGATCACCGCAATGTTCGTCTTGTTTCCGGAAGACATTATTCGCGCGTGGTCGGGAGACGCAGAGCTCGCCCGGAGCACAGGCGGCATCCTGCGATATCTTGCCTTGGCGGTCTTTACCAACAGCCTCATGCAGATTCCCTATTTCGCCATGCTTGCGCTTGGAAAAACCGGCTTCTCGATCAGGGTCAACGTCATCGCTGTGCTTGTCGAGGTCCCGTTGCTGATCTGGGCGGTTCCGCAATGGGGCGGCGTCGGCGCAGGCGCTGTGCTCCTTGTCGTGAATGCGGGCGTCTTGTTGATCAGTGCGCCGCTTCTTCACCGAGCCTACTTTGCCCAACTTTTCTCGAGCTGGGCGCTGGGCGATCTTGCCGCGCCGATCGGCGCAATCGGCGTCATCGCGATCATGGCTCGGGTTGTGGCTCCAACGGTCAGCAGCAGGATTATTTGCCTGCTCTACCTCGGCGCCGTCGGCGCGTCGTGCCTGATCGGCGGATTGCTTGCATCAAGCCGCTTCCGGCCCATCGTCGTGGCAGGCCTTTTACGGTCGATGCGCAGGCAACCGGTGGCGGCAGATACCCATGGGTGATCGAACGTCTGATAACGAAACCAGCGACCGCATACTGGTTTCCCGACGCGGCGTGCTGGGAGCCGGCGTCGTTGTTGCTGCCAGTCAATCCGGGACTACCAGCGCGGCCACGCTGGTGGGATCGTCGTCGGTCAAACGCGTGAACGTCCGCGACCATGGCGCGCAAGCCGACGGAGTCACCGACGACACCGACGCATTCAACAGAGCCACCCGTGCCAGCGAAAGCTGGTCCGAAGAACTGGGCTATGCGATCGACGTACCGCCGGGGCGGTATCGGATCGACGGAACGGTTTATGTTCGCAAAGGCCAGGCCCTGGCCGGCGCTGGCGTGCCAACCGTGTTGGACCTGCGCGCTGCGACGCGCGCCAGTTTTGTCTTGGGCCGCCGCCAGACGGCAAGCGGCACCGCCGACCCGGGAGGTGCGCCGGTCAGCATCACAGGCGTGCGGACGATTGGCGGCTCGCCGCGAGCGCCGGTGATCACGACCGACGCGCAAGGGTTTTCCATCAACGACATTTTCATGTCGGGGCCTGGCATCGGCATCGAAGCAACCGGCGCGGACGGCAGAATATCAAATGTCATTATCGATCAGGGGCTGAACGGCATAGTCCTGCGAGACTGTCAGAATATCGTAATATCGACCGTCGAGCTCTATATCGTCAACTACGGGTTGACCATCGATCGAAAAAGCTACGACGTTATCGTGGCCAATAGCTTATTTTTTTACAGTCCATATGCGGCGATATTGTTTGCTGACGGCGCGAGTAACATTTCCAATATCAATGTCACTGCCAGCGTGTTTGCCATGAACGAGCAATACACATCATTTTCCGGCTTCATTCACAACCGTGCTTCGCACGTAGATGCACGGTTCACGGCCTGCAGTTTTCGCAACTGGAGTCATGTCGCGGTGAATCACAGTGCAGGCAACCAAGTGCGGCTGGGCTTTGACGGATGCGGATTCGACGCCCTGCAAAGTAACCCCGACTATAACGGCAGTAGCGGATCTACCGTCTTGTCCACCGGCACGTCGGGCGAATACGAATTTCGCAACTGCTCGTTTCGCAATCTTAATGCGTTCGCCAACGTGAGTGGCGGCCCGGCTCGCATCGTGCTGGATGGTGGCGACATGCATTCATCCACGGCGGCTAAATTGGTCGTCGCCGCCAATCAGGAGCCCGATATCGCCATCCGCCGCGTCGATGGCGTCGTGACCGCCGTTGCCGAAGGAGGGCGCGCCATCATCGTGGCGCCGTGGTGGACGCCGTTGACGTCATGGATCATCGAAGCCAGCGGCGTGATGCGAACCCGAGAAGGCGCGGGGCACCCGTTCGCAGTAACGTTCACGATCCTGGTCAGCCGCGACCGCGCCGGCGGCGCCGTCTGCATTCTGAATACACGATGGGCTGTCGCGCCTAATGCCCCTCCGAACGTTGCGATCGGCTTTGGCGATCACCCCGGCGGCGGTGCGACGGCTGGCCGATCGAGTACGAGCGGAACTTTGTGCGTCAGTTGGGATGACCCCGAGTCGACCGTAGAAAGATTTCGTGCGATCGCGACGACTATCGGATAAGCGGCGAACCCGCCGGTCAGCCGACGCTCGCCGTGGTTTCCGCGTACCGCTGGCAATGCACCCAATCGGCAAGTTTCGAACTCGGCGCGAACTCCGGCACCGCTGCCAGCAGGATCCTGTGAGCCGCATCCGCTTCGCCGCGATCGATGGCGCCTCCCAAGTCGGTCAGGATACGCTCGAGCCGATCCCACGGTAACAAGACTTCATGCGCACGCATGATCCGCGGGTGGCCGGACGGCACGATATTCTCGCCAATCAAGAGTTCTTCATACAGTTTTTCACCCGGCCGCATTCCCACGACTTCGATCGCGATATCGCCGTGAGGGTTGCCCTCATCCCGCACCGAGAGGCCGGAAAGTTCGATCATGTTGCGGGCCAAATCCAAAATGCGGACTGGTTCGCCCATGTCGAGCACGAAGACATCACCGCCGCTCGCCATCGCCCCGGCCTGAATTACCAGCTGAGCCGCTTCCGAGATCGTCATGAAATAGCGGGTCATGTCGCGGTGCGTGATGGTTACCGGCCCGCCCGCCGCAATCTGTGCCCGGAACATCGGCACGACCGACCCGCTCGAACCCAGAACGTTACCGAACCGGACCATCGAAAACCTTGTCGCGCCTTCGCCATCGTTGCTGAACGCCTGAAGGATCAGCTCGGACAGTCGCTTCGTCGTGCCCATGACGTTCGTCGGGCGCACGGCTTTGTCGCTACTGATCAGCACGAAGTTGGCGACGCCATGACGACGCGCGGCCTCTGCGAGCACTAGCGTCCCAATCGTATTGTTGCGTACGCCCTCCAGCACGTTGTGCTCGACCATCGGAACGTGCTTGTAAGCCGCAGCGTGGAAGATCGTGGTCGGCGTCCATGTCCCGACGATCTGGTCGATCAGTTGCTCGTTCCCGACCGATGCCAGGAGCGGTATCAACCTAATCGATCGCTCCGCGCCGCCAGCGACGAGGCGGTTTTCCAGTTCGCGGTGGATCGAATAGAGTGCGAATTCGCTCATATCGACCAGCATCAATACCGCGGGGCCGATGTCGAGGATCTGACGACACAGCTCCTGGCCGATGGATCCGCCCGCCCCGGTGACCATCACCGTCTTGTCGGCGACGTTGCTGCGCATCAGCATCTCGTCCGGCGCGATCGCCGCGCGGCCCAACAAATCCTCGATATCCAGTTCGCGCAGATCGCTGACGGAGATCTTGCCGCTCAGCATATCCCGGAAATCGGGCAACGTTCTCACATGAATGCCATGCCCCCGGAGGGTATCGACGATTTCCGCGCGCCGCGCGCGCGTTGCCGACGGGATAGCGAGCAAGACATTGCGAACTTCCTTGCTGCGCACCAACCGGGAAACATCGCGCAGCCCGTATATTTCTACGCCGTTTATGGTCGATCGCCGCAGCGCCGGGTTGTCGTCGATATACCCGACGAGACGCATTTCTCGATTGACGTTGACGGCGGAAGCCAGTTGGCGGCCATTTTCCCCGGCGCCATAAATCAGGACGGGCGAGACGCTACCGTTACCGACGATGCCCTGATAGTGGCCCCCTAGCCAGGCATAGGCGAAAATGCGCGCGCCCCCTGCCAGCAGGAAGAGTAGGATCGGCTGAATCAAACCGACCGTTCGCGGGACGCCCGCCACACCGTAGAACGTGAAAATAGCGGCGAACGGAATAGTATATAACGCCACCGCCATCAGCAGCGTTATCATCACCGAAGGCCCGGCATAGCGGAAAATGGCGCGATACAGTCCTAAGCGGACGAATATCGGAACGCTGATGACAATCGCGACGACCGCTGGAGTGAGACGGTCGTATCCGCTGACGCTCCATTCGCCGAGACGCAAATAGAAAGCCGTCCAGACGCTGATCGCGCATAGCGCGCCGTCCATCAAGAGCACGAAAACGCGCTTTGCGGACCGCGGTGTTGCCAGAATCCGACTGACGATCGTTCGCTTCGATCCCTTCATCTTAATCAGCATCGCTCATATTAGAATCGCCCGGAACGTGGGTCGTTCAGTGTTGCACATCAGCTTTCTTTAGCACGCGTATGACAGTCAGGGCGATGATCTTCAGGTCGAACCAAAACGTTCTTCGCTTCATATATTCTACTTCGAACTCGACCTTTCGGGGAATTTCCAAGCTATCGCGGCCATTGATCTGCGCCCATCCAGTAATCCCCGGCTTCAATTGGTCGATATCCCGTTCGGTGCGCAGCGCGATCAGATCTTCCTGATTGAACAACGCCGGGCGCGGGCCGACGAAACTCATGTCGCCTCGCATAACGCTCCACAGCTGAGGAATTTCATCCAAGCTCGCCGCGCGGAGAAACCCACCGATGGGAGTTAGGACCTGATGGGGATCGACCAGCAAATGGGTGGCGACGGCGGGTGTGTCGATCTTCATCGTGCGAAATTTCGGCATCGAAAACAACTTGTTATGCTGCCCCACTCGGTGAGACCAATAGATTACCGCGCCTGGCGATGTTAGCGCTACAGCGATAGCCACGAGCCCGGCCATTGGCAGCATCACCGGCAACAGCAACAGCACGGCGGAGAGGTCAAAAATACGCTTAAACATCATCGGAACTGTCGCGATTGGCTGGCGATTCTCGCAGGGCCGGTGCCCCAGCCGCGTACAAATGGCAACGAAATTGTTGCGCCGGCACGCACGTCAACGCTATCCCCGGCGACTTCGTCGGCCGGTATCGAGCCGCAACAGATAACGACTGGCTGAAATGAAATTTTCCATCATCACGGTGTGCTACAACGCCGCCGCAACGATTGACCATACGCTGAGATCTGTCGCGGCGCAAAATCATGGTGACATCGAACACGTCGTCGTGGACGGCGGATCGACCGACGACACCTTGCGGATCGTGGCGAACTATCCCCATGTCGCTCGCTTGGTCAGCGGCCCGGATGCGGGCATTTTCGATGCCATGAACAAGGGCCTGGCGCTCGCCACCGGCGATGCGATCGGCTTTCTGAACGCCGACGACTTCTTCTGCCGGCGTGATGCCGTCGCCGTTCTGGACGAAGCGTTGTCCAGTGGCAGAACCGACGCCGTATGCGCTAGCGTGGCGGTGGTCGATCGTCATGATATTGGACACGTCCGTCGCCAATATTCGGTCAAACGCTATCGCCCGTGGATGCTTCGTTTCGGCCACATGCCGCCTCACCCCGCATTCTATATCCGGCGACCAGCGTTCGATCGGATCGGCACCTTCAACACGGTTTTCCACTTGGCCGGCGATTTTGATATTGCCGTCCGGCTGCTGCTAAAAATTCGCGGCAGCCTGACGATCGTGCCAGACACATTGGTCGGGTTCCGCAATGGCGGCGCGAGCACGGAGCAATTGTCCTCGAGTGTTCGGATCAACGAGGAAATACGGGTATCCCTGGCGGCAGCCGGGTTTCCGACGAGCCGGGTAAAACTATACAGCCGCTATCTGCTAAAAAGTTTCCAGCTACTCACGCGGGATCGCCGTTATCGAGCGCCGGATTTCTTTTAACCGAACAGGTTAGCCAGCGCGCTGCGCCGCTGAACCTAACAAGCGTTGTGCAACCGCGGTATCAGCACTACGGGCATTCACCGAACAATCGAGTATACCAATGACGTCTGAAAAAGTCGCTTTGATCACCGGCATTACCGGCCAGGACGGGGCATATCTGGCGCGCTTGCTGTTGGATAAAGGATACATCGTCCATGGAATGAAGCGTCGCTCATCGTCGTTCAACACCGGACGGATCGAAGACATCTACGAAGATCCACACTCGCCGGATCCGCGCCTGTTCCTCCATCACGGCGACATGACTGACGCCACGAACCTGATCCGCATCGTCAAGGACACCCAGCCGACCGAAATCTACAATCTGGCGGCACAAAGTCATGTCCAAGTCAGCTTCGAAACCCCGGAATATACCGCCAACGCGGATGCTCTCGGCACGCTGCGCCTGCTCGAGGCAATCCGGATCCTGCAGCTAGAGAATGTCACCCGATTTTATCAGGCGTCGACATCGGAATTGTATGGGTTAGTGCAGGAAGTTCCGCAGCGCGAGACGACGCCCTTCTATCCGCGGTCGCCCTATGCCGCGGCCAAACTTTACGCCTATTGGATCGTCGTCAACTATCGGGAGGCATACGGGCTGCACGCCTCGAACGGCATCCTGTTCAATCACGAAAGTCCGCTGCGGGGCGAGACGTTCGTCACACGCAAAATAACGCGCGCGGTGGCGGCGATCAGTCTTGGACGGGAGAAGCGGCTGTATCTCGGCAACCTTGATGCGCAACGCGATTGGGGCCATGCGCGCGACTATGTTCGCGGCATGTGGATGATGATGCAGCAGCCCGAACCGAGCGATTATGTGCTGGCGACCGGCACAACGACGCGAGTCCGCACATTCGTCGAATGGGCATTCGAGGAAACTGGCGTGACGCTGGAATGGCGCGGGGCAGGTATCGACGAAAAGGGCTATTGCACGACGACCGGAAAATGTCTGGTCGCGGTCGATCCCCGGTATTTTCGTCCTACCGAAGTGGATCTGCTGATCGGGGACGCGAGTAAGGCCGAGCGGGAGCTCGGCTGGCGGCATGAAACGTCCGTGCGCGACTTGGTGCGAGAGATGATGCAAGAGGATCTCGTCGTCATGCGTACCGCGCCGATCGCCAAAAGTAACTGACCATGGCGTTCGAACTGATCGGCAAGCGCGTCTTCGTCGCCGGGCATCGCGGAATGGTCGGCTCCGCGCTGGTGCGCAGGTTGGCTGGGGAGCAATGCGATATCGTGACCGCGGGCCGCAACGAACTCGATCTCATCGATCAATCCGCGGTACGGAACTGGTTTAGCGACAACAGGCCCGACGTCGTGCTGCTTGCCGCCGCCAAGGTCGGCGGAATCCTGGCGAACGCAACCTATCCTGCAAGTTTTCTCTATGAAAACCTGATGATCGAGGCGAACGTCATCGACGCCGCTTATCGCGCCGGGTGTGCAAAGCTGCTGTTTCTGGGGTCCAGTTGCATATACCCGAAATTTGCGCCGCAGCCGATTAAGGAGGAAAGCCTGCTCACGGGGCCGCTAGAACCGACCAATGAATGGTACGCGATCGCGAAAATTGCCGGGATAAAACTCGTCGAATCATATCGTCGGCAATATGAGTGTGACTACATTTCGGCCATGCCGACGAACCTCTACGGACCGTTCGACAATTTCGACCTCCGATCGAGCCACGTCTTGCCCGCACTGATCCGCAAGGCACACGAATCGCGCATGAACGGCGCCGATGACTTTACGATTTGGGGTTCAGGCAAACCGCGCCGAGAATTTCTGCACGTTGATGATCTTGCGGACGCCTGCATATTTCTACTGAAAAACTTTTCCGATGCCGGCCACGTGAACATCGGTTTCGGAAGCGACATCTCGATCGATGCGCTCGCCGCGGTCGTGTCCGCGGTCGTCGGCTTCGAGGGCAAAATTCTCAACGATTCGTCGCAACCAGACGGTACGCCGCAAAAGCTAATGGATAGCGGAAGACTTACCGCGATGGGATGGACCCCGCAGATTGATTTGCGGGCGGGCATCGCGGCAACCTATTCGTGGTTTTTGGAACATCAGGCGCCACGCGGAGACAGCGTCGAGCGAATGGCGACATGATCGAGTTCTGGATCCTTGTCACGTTCTGCGTAGTGATGGCGCTGCGCGCGGTTCTCAGGCTGCTCGCCAGCCGATTCGTTGATCCCACCGACGTAGCGCAGCTTTCCACGATTTATTATTCCGTGCCGCTGGCGATCGCGGGCGCGCTGTCGTGGAATTATAAGGGCCGAATTTTTCTCCACGTCGACGCGGCGGATCCAGGTCTCGCGCTCATTTCGCTTCGCTATGTTTGCCTCGCGTTGGCGAGCCTCGAAGCTGGTCGTTATGCGGGCAACGCTTTTTTCGCAGCGCCGAAGTTCACGTGGTCGTTCCAACTGACTAGCCAAAGCGTCGCCCGGGCGCAAATCTGGTTTCTGGTGCTGTTTGCGATCATGGGTGTCGGAATATTTCTGTTCGGAATACGGGAGTTTCTTGCCGGGTACGCCGTCGAATCTTTCGGCGTGACCGCCAATGTCGGTAACGCTTTGGTCTACGCTTCGGCCGAACTGATCGGTTTCGCGATCATGTTGACGGCGTTGTTCGCGAAGGCGACGGGGCGGTGGCCGTTAAAGGCCTCTGTGCTGTTGTCGCTGCTTGCCCTTGGCGCATTGCTCGTAATTCGCGCGAAACGGCTCGAAATCGTGACGTCGTTGATGCCGACCGCGATCATCCTGTTTGCGGCGCGGCCCTCCTTCGGCACGTTCCGGAAGCGGCTGATCGGTGTCGGGATCGCGATGACGCTGTTGGTATTCGTATCAGTGTTGCGCGTGTCCGATTCGATCGACGGGTCTGACTTTGTCTATTATGTGCTGAGCGAAGGCCTGTACGCCAGCCACTCGCTGTCCGGCGTCCTCGCCAGGATCGAAACTGGATCTGTCGGATACGAATATGGCTCGCGCTTTCTTAGCGCCCTGCTGGGCTTCATCCCCAGCTTCATTTGGTCGGGTAAGGACGCGATGGTCTACGCCGGGAATGAAGTGCTCAAGGGCGTATCGCCGCTCGGCGCGACAACATTCCTGACGGAAGCGGTTCTGCAGGGCGGCGTATTGGCCGTGGTCATCATCTATTCGATCATGGGGGCGCTCTTTGAGCGTCTGACGAAATTCGAACAGGTGTGGGAAGAAGGGCTCAAACGACGCGTGTTGCCGTTGCGCTTCGGCGCTTATTTGGTCGCCGTCGTGATCTTCATTCCTCACTTTCGCGACGGTATCATCCCGGCTGTCAAGCTAGCCCTGCAATCGCTGTTCTTCTTTGTCCTGCTGGTCGGGTTCAAGCATGTGGCCGGTACGCGCAAATCGTATCAGTTGCTGCCGCAATAATCGTTGCGACTTGCACCATGAGCCGAGCATTCGCGCCATATGAAAAACTGAACGTCTTGTGCCTGAAAGCGTTCGGCGATTTTACGATCGCAGCAGCGTCGATCGAAAAAATCGACCCGACTGAGCGGCATCGCGTCCGGCTGGTGGCCGGTAGTCATTTGGCGCCACTTGCCGCCGCCGTCGCGCCCGATGTCGAGATCGCGTATGTCGATGTCGGCGCCCATGGCGTTCCGCCGTTATTTGACATCCGCAAACATGGAGTCAGAAAAGCAATTCGGAGCGGCATCGGCCTAAGACGCGCAATGCGCGCGATGGGGCCCACGATTGGCCGGTCGATCCTGGTCGATCGTGCCGATCACCGTGCCCATTTCCTCTTCGACCGATACGATATCAGTGAGCTTCCACCCGGCAGTCGTAACATATACGACGCTTATCAAGTCGCGTTTTCGAGCTTCGGTCTGGCGTCGGTCCAAAGCGTTCAAGCGTTGGCGACACCGGCCTCCGATTTGATCGGCATCCTGCCCGGCAGCAGGATCGCTGCCAAGAATTTGCCCCCCGCCCTCGTCGCGCAATCTCTCGATACTTGCCGCCGCAGCGGAAAGATGGGCCGCCTGATCTTGGTGCATGGAGAGCGTCCGGACCTTGAAGCTGCCTTTTCCGACGCGATAGTAATCGTGCACGATTTCGGACAGCTCGCGGCAGCGTTGCGCGGTGTTGGCCAGATTATTTCCGCCGACAGCCTACCGGCGCATCTCGCCGAAAGATCGGCAATTCCCGTCTTCGTTTTATCGCCGGTCGACAACAGCTACTGGCTCCCGAAATCGTCGTTCGACCGTTCGTATTGGTGCCTGTTCAAAAACGACGATGCGGGGTGGGATCGACTCGAGAAATTCGTGGCCCGATGATCGGCAAATATCGCGGCCTTCGCGAAGGTTGCATGGGCCGCCATTCTTACCTACCGCCGCTTTCTGAACGGTTTTTGGAACGCGCGTCCCGGCATGGAAATTTCAAAATCGGTGCTTGCCCGATCAAGGGTTCTGGTTGTCGGCGACGCCATGCTCGACCAATATTGGTTGGGCGACGTCGAGCGCATTTCACCGGAAGCTCCCGTACCGATCGTCCGCGTTATCGGCGAGGAGTTCCGTCCGGGCGGCGCTGCCAACGTCGCCCTTAACGTCCACTCGCTCGAGGCATCTGCTGGACTGCTAAGTATAACCGGTTCCGATTCCGCGGCGTCGACCCTCAAGGCGCTGCTGACCCAGGCAGGAATCGACCCGCTGCTCCAGATCGATCCGTCGATGCGCACTACCGTCAAGCTGCGGGTCAGCGGCCGATCGCAACAATTGCTTCGCATCGATTTCGAGAATGAGCCTCGGGCAGAAACACTGTCGGCGATGCTGGACACGTATCGCGACGTCCTTGCGGGGTTCCACGCGGTGATTTTCTCCGACTATGGCAAAGGCGGCCTCGGCAGGATCGAAACGATGATCACGCTCGCGCGCGAGCACAACATACCAGTGCTGGTCGATCCCAAGGGCGACAATTACCTACCCTATTCCGGCGCAACGATGCTCACCCCGAACCGGGCGGAGCTCGCCAGAGTTGTCGGACAATGGACCCGCGAAGCCGACTTAGAGGAGCGTGCTCAAGCACTCCGCACGAAACTCGACGTCGAAACGCTTCTCGTGACGCGATCTGAAGAGGGAATGTCGCTGTTCGACGCCGACGGACATTTTCGCGTCAGCGCTGAAGCGCAGGAAGTGTTCGATGTTACCGGCGCCGGCGACACCGTGATTGCGACGCTGGGTGTGCTACTCGCCGCTGGCATGACCGCACGCGAAGCGATCGTCACGGCCAACCGTGCCGCCGGTTTGGTCATCGCCAAATTCGGTACGGCCAGCGTTCACTACGAGGAACTTTTCGGGTGAGAATAGTCGTAACGGGCGCCGCCGGTTTCATCGGATCCAACATCGTCCGCGGACTCAATGCGCGCGGGATCGATGATCTGATTGCGGTCGATGACCTGACGGTGGGCGGCAAGTTCGTGAATCTGCGCGGCACTCACATCACCGACTATGTCGATAAATCGGAGTTTTACGAGCGGTTTGAGGTTGGCGCTTACGGCCCGATCAATACCGTTTTTCATCAAGGCGCTTGTTCCGACACGATGGAGCGTGACGGCCGTCTCATGATGGAAACCAATTACCGTTGCTCGCGCAGGTTACTGGATGCCTGTCAGGCGCAAGGGACCGCGCTGCTTTTTGCTTCTTCGGCGGCGACATACGGCGCCAGCACGGTTTTTCGTGAGGAGCCAGCCTATGAAGCGCCGTTGAATGTCTATGGCTATTCCAAGCTGCTGTTCGACGAGATCGTTCGGCCGCGTCTTGCGTCTGCGAAGGCGCAGATCGTCGGCTTCCGTTATTTCAATGTATATGGGCCCGGCGAGGCCCATAAGGAGCGGATGGCGTCGGTCGCCTATCACCATTTTCAGCAGTTGCTTGCGGGCAATGCGGTAAAGCTTTTCGGCCCGTACGAGAACTACGCTGCCGGCGAGCAAAGCCGCGACTTCATTCATGTCGACGATGTCGTGGCCGCCAATCTATGGTTTCTCGATCATCCCGAAAAGAGCGGTATCTATAATCTGGGAACGGGCCGGGCGCAGCCATTCAACGACGTCGCCCATGCGACGATCAATGCCCACCGCCGCCTCAATGATCTGGCGCCACTGACGCTTGCCGAACAGGTGGCGACGGGTCTCCTGGAATATATCGATTTCCCCCCCGAGCTCGAGGGGAAGTATCAGAGTTTCACCCAGGCAGATATCGCGCGACTAAGGGCCATTGGCTACGATCGGCCGTTCGTCGATGTCGCCACGGGAGTCGCACGATACGCCGACGCGCTCTTCCTCAATACACGTTAGATCAGTTCGCCAGGTCCAACTTTTGCTCGATCATGCCGCACAGCGTGTGCCCGATCAGGATGTGCGCTTCCTGAATCCGCGCTGTAGTATCACTCGGCACGACGATCGCGATATCGCTTAGCGCCAACAACGATCCCCCGCCGCGGCCCAACAGGCCGACGGTCGTCATGCCAATCGTCCTGGCGGCGGCGAAGGCGCGCACGATGTTCTCCGAATTGCCCGAAGTCGAAATCCCCACAAGACAGTCTTGCGGCAGCCCAAGTCCCTCGACCTGCCGCGCGAAGATGTCGGCGAAGCTATAGTCGTTGGCGATACAGGTGAGCGCCGAGCTATCGACCGTCAGCGCCAGACCCGCCAGCGCACGACGATCGTTAATGAAACGACCGGTCAATTCGGCGGCGAGGTGCTGAGCGTCGGCGGCCGAACCACCATTGCCACAGAACATAACCTTGCCCTTATTCGCGATCGCGCCGGCAAGCGCCGTCCCCGCAGCATCAATCGTACGGTCTAGAGAGTGCAGGTTTTCGAAGACAGATCGATGCTCCGCCAAATTTTCCAAAAATAGTGACATTTCGCAGAAGCCAATCGATATGAGATGCGTCGGCGGTCTTTTCGACGGAGAAATAACGTTTTGCAACACATCGCGGGGCTGGAGAGCAAATTGGTGCCGCTGCCCAACCTCCAGGAATCGGTCGGTCGGTTGCCACGACCGCTGGTGTTCACGAACGGCGTATTCGATGTCCTTCATCGTGGACACGTCTCCTACTTGGCCGAGGCGCGCAGACTCGGCGCATCGCTTCTGGTCGCCGTCAATAGCGACGTCTCGGCGCGGATGCTGGGCAAGGGCGACGACCGGCCGCTCAATCGCGAATTGGATCGCGCCCTCGTCCTTGCCGCGCTCGAGAGCGTGACCGCCGTCGTCATTTTCGAGGAATCGACGCCGGTCGCGTTGCTGGATCGCGTGCGGCCCGACATTTACGTCAAAGGCGGCGATTACGCGATCGAATCACTCGCTGAAACGCGCCTGGTCCGTAGCTGGGGCGGCGATGCGCGAAGCATCTCCTTCCTGTCCGGCTATTCGACGACGCAGCTCGTCGAGCGGATTCGCAGCCATGACGGCTGACCGTCCGTTATTGCCCGCGGCGTTCCTGGACCGGGACGGGGTGATCAACCGCGATTTCGGCTATGTCCATTCGATCGAACAATTCGAGTTTTTGCCCGGCGCGATAAAGGCGATGAAGGCTCTTCACGATGCCGGATTTCAATTGGTCGTCGTCACCAACCAGTCCGGGATCGGCCGCGGCTATTACTCCGAAGCGCAGTTCGCGCAGCTGACCGACGAGATGACGCGCATGCTACAGCAGCACGGCGTGCCGCTCGCCGGAGTATTTTATTGCCCGCACGCGCCATCGCTCGACGGCGAAAGCACCTGCGATTGCCGCAAACCAATGCCGGGCATGATTCTGGAAGCGGCGCAGTCGCTGAGACTGGATTTAAACCGATCGATCCTGGTCGGCGACAAGGCGAGTGACATCGACGCCGGCATTGCAGCGGGGGTGGCGCGTTGCTTTGCGGTCGGCACAAATGGAACACTAGGCCATAACTATGTCGATCTGGGCGCAGTCGCTTCAGACGTCTTGCGCGCACGCTGAATCGATCCACCGTTGGCGTCGCGCAACGGCAGCGCTACGGCTACCAGATCATGTCGCCCGCACCCCTCATCCTGTACAACAGTCTCACCCGCGCGCTCGAACGTTTCGAACCGATCGATCCCGCCAATGTGCGGGTCTATTCGTGCGGGCCGACGGTCTACAACTACGCGCATATCGGCAACCTGCGCGCCTACGTCTTCACCGACACGCTGAGCCGCGTGCTGACGTGGAAAGGCTACCCCCTCACACACGTCATCAACATCACCGATGTCGGGCATCTGACGTCGGATGCCGACGCCGGCGACGACAAGATGGAAGCCGCGGCGCGCGCTAGCGCCAGCAGCATCTGGGACGTCGCCAAACATTATACCGAGGCCTTCTGGCAAAACCTCAAGGACCTCAACATTCGCGAACCGTCGCGCTGGTCGATCGCCACCGATCACATCGCGGAGATGATCGCGTTCGGCGAGAAGATCGCCGACAAGCACTGCTATCAGCTGGAATCGGGCCTCTATTTCGACGTCTCGACTGTGCCCGATTACGGGCGCCTCGCGGGAAATCAGGATGACGTGCGCGAAGGGCGGATCGAGACTGTCGAGGGCAAGCGCCACCCACAGGATTTCGCAATCTGGCGCGCCTCGCCGCCGGGCGAGCAGCGCCAGATGGAATGGGACAGCCCATGGGGTAAGGGTGCGCCGGGCTGGCACCTCGAATGCTCGGTGATGAGCGAGAAATATCTCGGCTCGCCGTTCGACATCCATACCGGCGGGATTGACCACCGCGAGATCCACCACCCAAACGAGATCGCGCAGAACCAGGCGTTTTGCGATTGCGCCGACACCGGCGCGCGCTGGTGGATGCACAACAATTTCCTGGTCGAGCGCAGCGGCAAGATGTCGAAGTCGAGCGGCGAGTTCCGCACGCTCCAGACGCTAATCGATGCGGGCGTGCACCCCCTCGCGTACCGCTTGATGTGCCTTCAGGCGCATTACCGGTCCGAGCTGGAGTTTTCGGAGGAGAGCCTCCTTGCCGCATCGACGCGGTTAAAGCGGTTGATTATCGCCGCCGATTTTTTCCTACAGCGAGGCACCGCTCCAGCAAAGCTCTCAGACTTATCCAAAAGGACCGGCCCAAAGCCGTTTTTCGATCGGCTCGACGAAGCATTGGCTGACGATCTGAACACGCCAAAAGCGCTTCTCGCGCTTGATGACATGCTGGCGAGCGCGACCATTGAGCCGCACCAAAGACCCGCATCGTTAAAAGCGTTTGACGATTGTTTAGGCTTGGACCTCCTGAACATCGCTCGCGCTGATCTTCGCATTCGCCCCGCCACCGCGACACTCACTGAAACCGACATCGCCGCCCGCCTCGCCGACCGCCGCGAGGCGCGCGCCGCAAAAGACTTTGCCCGCTCCGATGCGATACGCGACGAACTGACCGCCGCCGGTGTCGAAGTGATGGACGGCGACCCCCTGGGGTGGGATTGGAAGCCCACGCTGTAATCCGATTCGGGGAGTGAGATGCGCGGACAGGTACTCGGGGTCGATGTAACGACCGGCGATGGCCAGATTTCGGCCGAGGACGGTCAGCGTTATCTGTTCCGCCCTGAGGATTGGGCCGATCGCGTCGGACCCTCCGTGGGCGCGCAGATCGATTTCGAGGTCGACGGGCGAAGCGCTCGGCGAATCTATCGCCAGCCCGACACCTATGCCGCCAGACCCGCGGCGCCGAAGACCGACCGCAACAAGATCGTCGCCGCGTTGCTCGCCTTCTTCCTCGGTGTGTTCGGCGTCCACCGCTTCTACCTCGGGCGAGTCGGCTCGGGCGTCGCCATGCTGATCCTCACCTGTACCTTCGTCGGCGTGATCATCACCGGCGTCTGGGCGTTCATCGACATGATCCGCTACCTGATCATGTCCGACGACGAGTTCGCCAGGCGCTATCAGCGAGCGAGTGCGTGAAGGCCCTCCTCCCCGCGCTCGCGCGTCCGATGCTCGAGCCGCACTTGCCCGCCGGCGTCGAAGCGGCGTGGTTCGCCTCGCCCGCCGAGGCCAATGCAATAATCGTCGACGCCGACATCGCCTGGGTCGACATGCAGCCGACCAGCCTGACCGCTGAGGCGATCCGCCACGGCGAAAAGCTCAAATGGGTGTCGACCATCTATGCCGGACTCGACGCCTTCCCTTTGCCCTTGCTCAAAGAGCACGGTACGATTCTGACCAACGGCGTCGGGATTAACGCGCTCGCGGTCGCCGAATATGCGGTGATGGGCGTGCTCGTCGCGGCCAAGCGCTTTGACGAGGTGGTCCGGGCGCACGACCGCCACGAATGGCCCAAGGACTCGCCGGGCAAGGTCGAGTTGTTCGATACGAGCGCGCTGATCGTCGGGATGGGCGCAATCGGTAAATTGATCGGTGAACGTTTGGCGGCATTCGGCGTCGCGGTTACCGGAGTCACTCGGTCGGGCCGCGACGGCACGCTCCAACCCGATCAGTGGCAGACGCAGCTGGGCGAATTCGACTGGGTGATCCTCGCCGCGCCTTCGACCGACGCGACCAAGGCCATGATCGGCACGGCTGAGCTCGCCGCGATGAAACCCAGCGCATGGCTGATCAACATCGCGCGCGGCGACATGATCGACGAAGCGGCGTTGCTCGATGCGCTCCATGGCCGAAAGATCGCCGGCGCGTTTCTCGACCCCACGCATCCGGAGCCCCTGCCCGCCGACCACCCGCTGTGGTCCGCGCCCAATTGTATGATCACGATGCACCTGTCGGGCCGCAGCCAGACCAAGATGTTTCCCCGCGCCGCCGCCTTGTTCCTGCGCAATATCGACGCGTTTGTGAACGGACGGCCGATGGAGAATGTGGTCGATCTTGACGCCGGTTACTGAGGCCGCCCCATTCCGAACGCGCGCGTATCGACGACCGCGTCGATCAGCGCCTCGTCGCGCGGGACGTAGCCCTGGAGCATCAACACCGCGAGCCCGTGGACCAGCGCCCACGAGCGCATCGCGATTGTCCGCACGGTCTCCGGAGACGCGCCCTTCCCCGCCAGCTTGACGGCATACGCGCGGAGAAGCTTTCCGGCCTCATCGTCCTCATCCTCGGACAGTTCGAACAGGTCGCCATGCGGCGGCATCGACGCCATTAGCCGGAACAGCGCCGGATGATCGAGCGCGAAGCGGACATAGGTGCGCCCCATCGCCTGGAATTCGTCGAGCACGTTGTCCATACCCACCGCCGCCGCCCGCTGGGCATCACCGAGCCGATCGTATGCCGCTTGCGCGAGCGCGCCACGCAGCGCCTCCTTGTCGGGGAAATGGCGATAGACCGCGGTTGCGCTAACCCCGACCGACCGCGCCATCTCGCGCAGCGACAAATCGGCATTCTCGCGCTCCTCGAGCATTCGTAACCCGGCATCGATCAGCGCGGCGCGAAGATCGCCGTGGTGATAGCTCGCTTTCGCGGCCGTGGAGTCTTTCATGTTGACACTGTTACCATAGAACGTATGTTTACGCCATAAACTTCGAGTCGGAAACCAGTCATGGCCAATGTCATCGAAAATGCAATCCGCGGCCCAATCACCAAAGCTGTCACCAAGGGGATCGGCGTCGTCGCCGAGTTCAATCGCAAGCGGATGCCCGACACCGACCACCCGTTCCTGACCGGCATTCACAAGCCGATGGCAGCGGAGCTGACGCTCGAGGATCTGCCCGTCACCGGCACGATCCCGGCCGAGCTCGACGGCCGCTATCTGCGCATCGGCCCCAACCCCGCCGCGCCTGAAGCGAAGGGCTATCACTGGTTCACCGGCGACGGCATGGTCCACGGCATCGCGCTGCAGGGCGGCAAGGCGCTGTGGTATCGCAACCGCTGGATCCGCTCGAAGCGCGTCGAGGCCGAGACCGGCATGCCCCACGCGCCCGGCCCACGCCACGGCGGGTTCGACACGGTGAACACCAACGTGCTCGGCATCGGCGGGCGAACCTGGGCTTTGGTCGAGGCGGGAAGCTATCCAGTCGAACTGTCCGAGACGCTCGACGAGCAGACGTACAACCCGTTCGACGATACGTTGATGGGCAGCTTCACCGCGCACCCGCACCTCGATCCGCTGACCGGCGAGCATCACGCGATCTGCTACGAAGCCACCGTCCCCGACGAGGTCCGCTACGTCGTCATCGCGCCCGACGGCAAGGTGACGCGCGAGATCGCGATCGCGGTCAAGCACGGCCCGTCGATCCACGATTGCGCGATCACCGCACGCTACGCGCTGATCCTCGATTTGCCCGTCACCTTCTCGATGAAGGCGCTGATCGGCGGGCATAGCTTCCCCTATCGCTGGAACCCCGACCATCAGGCGCGGGTCGGCCTGCTCCCGCGCGATGGCGGCGCCGACGATGTGATCTGGGTCGATTGTCCGCAGACCTATATCTTCCACGTCGCCAATGCGTTCGACATGGCGAACGGCCGCGTGGTGCTCGACGCCTGCGTCTACGACACCATGTTCGCGGAGATGACCGGCGGCCCGTCGGGTCAGTCGCTCGGGCTCGAGCGCTGGACCATCGATCCGGTCGCCGGAACGGTGGAGCGCAAGACGATCGACGCGACGCCGCAGGAATTCCCGCGACCCGACGAACGCTTCTTCGGCCAGCCCTATCACTATGCCTATACGATGGGATTGCCCGCGGGTGACTTCGCGATCGGCGACACCAAGCTCTACAGGCACGATCTCGCTGAGGGCACCAGGCAGACGCACGATTTCGGTCCTGGGCGTTATCCCGGCGAGTTCGTGTTTGTACCCCGCGCCGACGATGCGCCGGAGGGCGACGGCTGGCTGGTCGGGCTGGTAATCGACTTGCCCAACGAGACCACGGACCTGGCGATCATCGACGCGATGAACTTCGAGGCCGCGCCAGTCGCGAGCATCCGTATCCCGCACCGCGTACCGCCGGGGTTCCACGGCAATTGGGTGGCGAACGGTTGATTTTACCCCAATAGCAGAGAAATCCCCAATCGACATCGCTCGGCGGTTGCGTTGATTACCTTATAAGGGTAACGGCGCCGCATGACCACGACGCTAGCAGGCAGCAAAATCCGCCGATTCCGCGAGGAACGTTCCCTTACCCGCGCGGCGTTTGGCGCGTGGTACGAAACCGCCGGCAGCACCGTTCAAGGCTGGGAGGAAGACGGAAAGCGCGCGTCGGCGAAGGTGCTCAACCAGATCGCGGCGAACGGGATCGCGCATCATGCCGACTGGTATGTGGCCGCGCCAGTATCGGGTGGCGCGGCCGCCGAGTGGGCGCCGGACAGTTGGAAAAGCCATGAGGCGCGCCAGCTCCCCAACTATCCCGACGCCACCGCGCTCGACGCCGCGACGGCGCAGCTGACGTCCTATCCGCCGTTGGTCTTCGCCGGCGAAGCGCGCAACCTGACCGCCGATCTGGCGCGCGTCGCGGAAGGGAAAGCGTTCCTGCTCCAGGGCGGCGATTGCGCCGAGAGCTTCGCCGAGTTCCACCCCAACAACATCCGCGACACGTTCCGCGTCATCCTGCAGATGGCTGTCGTACTGACCTATGCGTCGAAGCTGCCGGTAGTGAAGGTCGGGCGCATGGCAGGCCAGTTCGCCAAGCCGCGCAGCGCCGATACCGAGAAGATCGACGGGGTCGAACTTCCCTCCTATCGCGGCGACAACGTCAACGACATCGCCTTCACCGCGGAGGGCCGCGCGCCCGATCCGCAGCGCATGGTGCAGGGCTACAGCCAGAGCGCCGCGACGCTCAACCTGCTGCGTGCCTTCGCGCAGGGCGGCTACGCCAACCTCCACCAGGTCCATCGCTGGACGCACGATTTCCTCGGATCGAGCCCCTGGGCGAAGAAATACGAGGAAACCGCCGACCGGATCGGCGAGGCGCTCGATTTCATGGAGGCGTGCGGGATCAGCCCCGACACCGTCCCGCAGCTGTCGCAGACGACGTTCTACACGAGCCACGAGGCACTGCTGCTTCCCTATGAGCAAGCATTGACTCGCGAGGACAGCCTGACCGGCGACTGGTACGACACGTCCGCGCACATGCTGTGGATCGGCGACCGCACGCGGTTCGACGGGTCGGCGCATGTCGAGTTCCTGCGCGGGATCGGCAATCCGATCGGGCTGAAATGCGGCCCGAGCCTTGAGCCCGACATGCTGCTGCGCCTGCTCGACACGCTCAACCCCGGTCGCATCCCGGGCCGCATGACACTGATCACGCGCTACGGCCACGACAAGATCGAGGCCGGGCTGCCCAAGCTGGTTCGTGCGGTGAAGCGCGAAGGCCATCCGGTGGTGTGGAGCTGCGACCCGATGCACGGCAACACGGTTGCGGCCGCTGGCTACAAGACCCGTCCCTTCGACCGCATTCTGGGCGAAGTGCGCGGCTTCTTCGCGGTTCATCGCGCCGAAGGCACGTTCGCGGGCGGCATCCACGCCGAGATGACCGGACAGAACGTCACCGAATGCACCGGCGGCGCGGTCGACGTGACCGAGCAGAATTTGGCAGACCGATATCACACGCATTGCGACCCGCGATTGAACGCCGGGCAGAGCCTAGAACTGGCGTTCCTGCTGGCGGAGATGCTAAACGACGAACTGTGCCAGCGGCGGGCGGAGGCGGCTTAGAACGGCTAGCTCGCACTTGGCGTCCAAAGACATTCATCATCGTTATAGTGAGTGTTGACTTTAACCGCGTTCTGACGATGGTGGGCCCCTGACGCCGGCACAGAATACGGCGCGTCGAGGGGGAGCCGGAATGACTGCGCAAGCTGCGCCCACGGGCATCGATAGTGGCGGTGCGACCGCTCCCCTGCCCCCCGGCGCGCGCACCGTGCTGATCACCTTATGCGCGGTCTATGTCCTGAACTTCCTCGACCGTTCGCTGCTCGGCACGCTGGCCAAGCCGATCCAGGAATCGCTGCAGATCGACGACGCGCAGCTCGGCCGGCTGGGCGGGCTGTATTTCGCTCTATTCTATTGCCTGATCGCGGTACCGGTAGGCTGGTTCGCCGATCGCACCAATCGCGTCAACGTGCTGGTGCTGGCCTGCGCGATCTGGAGCGGCGCGACCATGGCTTGCGGGTTCGCGGCCACTTACCCGCAGCTCGCCGCCGCGCGAATGACGGTGGGGTTCGGCGAGGCTGGCGGCGTGCCGCCCTCCTATGCGATCATCACCGACACGATCCCGCCCGGACGCCGCGGCTTCGCGTTCGGTATCTACAATCTCGGCCCGGTGATCGGCGCGGCGCTGGGCGTCGCGTTTGGCGCCTCGATCGCCGCGGCGTTCAACTGGCGCTGGGCGTTCATTATCATCGGCGGCATCGGCGTGGTCGCCGCGATCGTCGTTCGCCTGCTGATCAGCGAGCCGCCGCGGGGCAAGTTCGACGTCGATCACGACGCCACTGCCAAGGCGCCGTTCTGGCCCACGGTGAAGATGTTCGTGACGCATCCCATCCTGATGCTGATGGCGCTGGGCAGCGGCGCCACGCAATTCATCACCTACGGCCTCGGCAATTTCGCGGCGCTGTTCCTGGGCCGCGAAAAGGGCATGTCGCTCGGCCAGATCGCGATCTGGTACGCGCTCGTCATCCTGATCGGCATGGGCGCGGGTATGACGGTGTCGGGCCGCGTAATCGACAAGCGGACCGGCGAGTCGAAAGCCGCCTATGCGTCGGTGCCCGCCATGTCGCTGGCGTTGGCGATCCCTTTCTATATCGGCTTCATCTGGGCGCCGACCTGGCCACTTGCCTTGTGCTTCCTGACCGCGGTCAATTTCCTCAATTACTTCTATCTGTCCTCGGCGGTGGCGCTGGTGCAGGAGAAGGTGCGGCCCGACCAGCGCGTGCTGGCGAGCGCGCTGCTGCTGCTCGTGATGAACTTCATTGGCCTCGGCCTGGGGCCAACGTGGGTCGGCTGGATCAGCAGCCACTTCGCGGGCCAGGGCGTTGCACACCCGCTGCAGGCCGCGCTCTACACGCTGACGCCGTTCTATCTGATCGCCATCCTGTTGTTCGTCTTGCTCGCCCGCCTGCTGCGCCGCGAAGGGAGTGCCGCACTATGATCGCTCGCCTAATTGCCCTCCTCGGCGTCGCGTCGCTGAGCATCGGCGCTGCGGAGTCGAAACCCGTCGTGCATATGTCCGCCGGCGCGGTGGCCGGCACGACCGACGGCGCCATTCGCGTGTTCAAGGGCATTCCCTATGCAAAGCCGCCGGTCGGGTCGCTACGCTGGCGCGCGCCCCTGCCCCTGCCCCGGTGGGAGGGGACGCGCGAAGCTGCCGACTTCGGCCCCGCCTGCATCCAGCTCCAATCGCCCAAGCCAGTATCCGTCTATTCGCCCGCCAGCCCGATACCGATGAGCGAGGATTGCCTGACGCTCAACGTCTGGGCGCCCGCCAACGCGACCAATGCGCCGGTGTTCGTGTGGATACATGGTGGCGCACTGTCGGGCGGGTCGAGCCGTGAGGCACTCTACGACGGCAAGCGCCTGGCGGAGCGCGGGATCATCGTCGTGTCGATCAACTACCGGCTCGGCGTACTCGGCTTTCTGGCGCACCCCGCGCTCAGTGCTGAGTCGCCGCAGCACGTGTCGGGCAATTATGGCCTGCTCGACCAGATCGCGGCGCTGACCTGGGTCAAGCGCAACATCGCCGCGTTCGGCGGCGACGCGGGCAACGTCACGATCGCCGGGGAGTCGGCCGGCGGGCTCAGCGTCATGTATCTGATGGCGTCACCCTATGCGCGCGGGCTGTTCGCCAAGGCGATCGCCGAGAGCGCCTATATGGTCTCGATGCCCGACCTGAAGCGCGCGCGTGGCGACCAGATCGCGGCCGAAGCAACCGGCACGATGCTCGCTGGCGGGCTCCAGGCGCCCGACATCGCGACCTTGCGCGGGATGAAGCCCGACGAACTGTCGCTCGCCGCGACCAAACTCGGCTATGCGCCATGGGTGACGGTCGACGGCAAACTGGTGCCCGACCAACTCGTCGCGACCTTCGACAAGGGGAAGCAGGCGCCCGTCCCCCTGCTCGTCGGGTTCAATAGCGGCGAGATCCGCTCGCTGATGATGCTCGCGCCCAAAGTGCCAGACAGTGCGGCCAAATACGAAGCGACGATCCGCGAGCGCTACGGCGATCTCGCCGACGCATTTCTGCGTCTGTATCCGTCGGGCGACATGAAGGAGAGCGTGCTCGCCGCGACGCGCGACGCGCTCTACGGCTGGACCGCGCAACGGCTCGCCACCAATCAGGCGGCGCTCGGCCAATCGGCTTACCTCTATCTGTGGGATCATGGCTATCCGGCGGAAGATCAAGCCGGGCTGCACGGATTCCATGCGAGCGAACTGCCGTATGTGTTCAACAATACCGACCGCACCGGGCCGCTTTGGCCCAAAATCCCCGACACCGCAGGGGAAGTGGCGATGGCCGACGCGATGGCCGATTACTGGGCCAGCTTCGCCCGCACCGGCCGGCCGCAAGCCGCCAACGCGCCCGCTTGGCCTGCTTTTGACGCCGCGAAGGGTGGCTATATGCTGTTCAGCGATGCGCCCAAGCCCAGCGCCGACTTGTTCCCCGGCATGTATGTACTCAACGAACGGATCGTGTGCCGCCGGGCGGCAAACGGCCGGATCCCCTGGCACTGGAATTTCGGTCTGGCGGCACCGGCCATGCCCGCGCCGACGCCGACCTGCGGCTGACCGCTTAGTCCTTCAGCGCGTGAAAGCCGGCGGCCATGAACTTGGCCATCCGCGCTTTTACCGCGAGGAAGTCGTCGGAATGGCATAGCCCACCCGACAGCCGGTCGATCCGCCCTGCGCGCGCGAGCGTGTTCATCAGCGCGCCGGTGACGAAGTGATAGCCCCAGAAGATATCCTCGTCGGAAAAATCGGGCAGCGCGCGTTTCAGGATGCCGACCAGCCGCAGCACGACCGGGTCGTAATATTGGTCCATCAACTCAGCCCCTTCGGGCGTGTTGCTGATCCGCGCGGAGAAGGTCGCGGAGTTCATCCACGCCTCCCCGCCCTCGCGATAGAGGTCGAGATCGGTGTCGAGAAACGCGTGCAGCGCGCCCTCGACGGTCGGACTGTCCCCAGCATCCTTCTCGTATTTCTCGAGCGCGGCCATCCGCCGCCCGATCGTCTCGGGCGAGCGGCGTGCGAACACCGCTTCGAACAGCGCGCGCTTGTCCTCGAAATAATAGTGCATCAGCGTGGTGTGAATTCCGACCCGCTTCGCGATGTCGCGTAGCGCCACGCCGTAAAAGCCGTGCTGCGAAAACAGATATTCGGCAGCGTCGAGAATTTGTTCGAGCCGGTCGGCGCGCTGCTGCGCCTTGCTGCGCCGCTCGCTCTGCGCGGGCTTTTTGAGGGGCGCCGCGCCGGAATGTTCCTTCTTCAGCGCAACCGGCCGCATCGATCCGTCCAACTTTTCATCGGCCGACCTCGACCTGCTCGGCGCTGTATTTGCCGCTCGCGTAATCGGCACGGAGCCGATTCTTGTCAATCTTTCCCGAGGCGGCGAGCGGCATCGCCGGAACCACGATGACTTCGTCGGGCAGCCACCAGTCGGCGATGCGACCGCGCAGGCCCGCGCGGAGTGCCGCCGGATCGACGCGCCGGTCGCGCCGCGCCTCGACCATCAGCACCGGCCGCTCACCCCATTTCGCATCCTCGCGTCCGATCACCGCGACCAGGCCCACCGTCGGGTCAGCGCCCACGATCGTCTCGATCTCGTTGGGGTTGATCCATTCGCCGCCCGACTTGATGAGATCTTTCGAGCGCCCGGCGATCGTCAGATAGCCGGCGGCGTCGATGATCGCAAGGTCGCCGGTATCGAAATAGCCCTCTTCGTCGAGCACATCGGCATCAGCGCCGAAATAGCGATCGACCACGCTCGCGCCCTTGACCTTGAGGTGCCCCTCCACCCCGCGCTGTTCGCGCAGCGTCACGCCATCGGCGTCGGTCAGCTTCAGATCGATGCCCATCGGTGGTCGGCCCGAACCCTGATCGGACGATGCCGACAGGTTGGGCGGCGCGATGGTGCCCAGCGGCGAGAGCTCGGTCATCCCCCAACTCGCCTGGACAGTGGCGCCGAGCCTTTGCTCGAAACGGCGAATCAGCGCCTCGGGGCAACTCGATCCCCCGATCAGCACGCGCTGCAAATCGGGCAAATCGCCGCCGGTCGCATCAAGATGATCCACCAGCCCGATCCACAGCGTTTGCACGCCGACCGCCACCGTCACGCGCTCCTCGCGCATCAGCGCGGCGAGGCTCGCGCCGTCGGTCTGCCGACCCGGCAATATCAACCGGGAGCCGGCGGCGGGCGCCGCGAACGGGACGCCCCAGGCATTGGCGTGGAACATCGGCACACCGAGCAGCACCGTGTCGCGGCTGGTCAGCGCGAGCGCGTCCGCTTGAAGCGAGCGGAGCGTCTGAAGGTAGTTCGATCGATGGGTATAGACCACGCCCTTGGGCCGCCCGGTCGTGCCCGACGTATAGCATAGTCCCGCCGGCGCTTCTTCGTCGAAGCCCCCCCACGGAATAGGCTGCCCGTGTGCAGCGACCAGCGCCTCGTACGTCCAGACACGGGGGGCGACGTCCAAGCCCGTCGCCGCAGCCCCGGCCCCGTCATCGATCAGCACGACATGCTCGATCACCGAGCACAGCGGCACGAGATCGGCGAGTAACGGCGCGAGATTGGCCGACGCCACCAGCACGCGATCCCCGGCTTCTTCGACGATCGCGGCGAGATGCGCGACGGTCAGGCGCGGATTGAGCGTGTGACAGACGAGCCCCGCACCCATCGCCGCATAATAGGCTTCGAAATGCGCCTGTGTATTCCAGGCCAGGGTGCCGACGCGGTCGCCCGGTTCCAGCCCCAGCGCGAGCAATGCGCCCGACAGATGATTGGCACGCGCGCGCATCGCGGAATAGCCGTCGCGCCGGACTACACGTCCGCCGTCGGCCTCGACGATATCGACATCGGCGAACCACTTGGCGGCGTGATCGAGAAACTTGTCGATGGTCAGGCCGTAACGCTGCATGCCACTTTCAAACGCGAACGAGGAAGAACTGGGCCGCCGTCCGGATCGGGTCGGACGGCAGCCGGCGACGTCGAAGCGTCAGAAGACCTTGAGCACCTTGATGCCGTATTGGCGCGGCGACCCGGCGAAATAGAGGCCGCTATTGAGCGCCGCGACATAATGCTGGTCGGTCAGGTTCGTGCCGTATGCGGTGATCGTCAGCGTGCCGTGGGTATAGGCGATCTGCGCGTTCAGGATCTTGCGCGCGTCGAGCTTGTCGCCGCGGCTGACGTTCTGGAACAACGTCGCCCATTGGTCGCCGACGTAACCGAAATTGGCGCGCGGCGTGATGCTGTCACCGCTCGGCAGCTTAAAGGTGTATTCGCCGCTGAGGTTGAACGTAAGGTTCGGCGCATACGTCTGGCGACGTCCCTTCAGGTTGATGCAGTTGGTCGCCGCGGCCGTTCCACCGGTGAGGGGGTTACAGGCCCCGGTAGCAGCGATCCGCGGGTCGCTTGCGTAGAATTGGCCAAGCTCGGTGTGGAGCACGTTGATCCCGGCCCCGAATTTGAACCCGCCCAGGGTTACGTCCATCTCGGCCTCGCCACCGTAGATTTTGGTCGAATTGGGCACGTTCAGCTCGATCCCGAACGTCGGAAAGGTCGGATAGCCGATGATGACCTGGAAATCGCGATAGTCGTTGTAGAAGCCTGTGATGGTCGTGCGGACATGGCCGCCCGCCCAATTCGCCTTCCAGCCGGCCTCGTACGAGGTGATGCGTTCCGGCTTGAACGGCGCCGGGTTGCCAAGACCCACCGGCACGTTGAGCCCGCCAGGTCGGAAGCCGGTCGCGACGAAGCCGTAGAGATACTGGTCGTTGCTGACCTTCCAGCCGAGCGACGCCTTGTAGGAGAAATTGTCCGACTTCACGGCCTGAGTTTGATTGATCAAGACCGGATTGCCGAACGCATCGGCATATTGTTGAACATTGACATAGTTGGTCGACCGACTAGCCGTATAACGCCCGCCGAGTTCGAGCTTCAGGTTCGGCGTGATCTGGAAGCCGACTTGGCCGAACGCCGCGAGGCTACGTTCCGGATTGCGACCCTTAAGCCGGTAGTGACATGCGGGTACTACCGCTGCGCTGAACGGATAGCAGACATTGATGTCAAAATTGTCGAACGGTGCCGGGAAGTCATAGGTGTTCCACATCCCGAACGCACCGACCAGCCAGGTGAAGCGCTGATTGTCGGGCGAGATGATGTTGAATTCCTGGCTGAACTGCCGCTCGTTCACGTTGTCGTAGAATGACCAATTCTTGATCGTGCCGGTCGTTGGATCGACAAGGTTGGACGCGGTGCCGTCGAGATCGGCACGGTACATCGTGTTGCCGGTCTGATACCCGGTGATCGACCGGAATTTAATGCCGCCGGACGTGTCATATTCCAGCTTCAGGATCGACCGGACGAACTTGTCGCGCGCATCCTGCGGCGCGTTGAGCTGGATGTCGTAGAGATCGCGCTTCAGCGCCGGATACAGGCTGCTGTGCTGCCAGAAAGGCGAAGCCGGATAGGCACCCGAATCGAGATAATCGAGATCGGTCTTCCACAGTGCGGAGAAATTTGCGCTCGGCTTCCACAGAAAACTCACGCGACCGGCCAGATAGCCCATCTTACCGTTGTCGTAGGGATAGGTAGTTCCCCCCGCCCCGTGTGTCTTGAAGAAGCTGTCACGGCGTTGCGCGAAGCCCGCGACGCGCGCGGCAAAGGTGTCGCTGATCGGAATGTTGACCGCGCCCTGGAAGCCGAAATCGTTGTAATTGCCGTAATTCGCGTTGACGTAGCCGTTCATGCCGCCGCCGACGATCGGGTCGTTGGTGTTGACGAACACCGCGCCGCCGGCTGCGTTCTGACCAACGATCGTGCCCTGTGGCCCGCGCAACACCTGGATGTTGGCGACGTCGTAGTAAGGCTCCATCTGAAAATAGCCCGGGAACGTCGGCACGCCGTCCCGATAGGTGATGACGCCGGTCGTGGTCTGCGTGTTGTGCTCGGCCTTGCCGATGCCACGAACGTTGAAATCGTTGCCCTGGCCGAAATTGTTGACGACCACCGACGGCATCGCGAACTGCAGCGCGTCGACATTGGCGACGCCCTTGTTCGACAAATCGGTGCCCGACAGCACCGATGCCGAAATCGGCGACGTCATCAGGTTTTCGTTACGCCGCGTCGCCGTCACGATGATATCGCCCTGAACGTCATCGCTCGTCGCGGTATCGCTGGTGCTGGTCTGCGGCGCTACGGTTTGCGCCATCGCGGGCGCCGCCCAGGTCATCGCCGCCAAGGATGCGCCGAGCCACAATGCAGAAGCCTTCATGAAACCTCTCCCTCCCATTTACCCCAGCGCTCTGCGGCGCCGATGGAAGGAAGGTGCGCCAGAATCGCGCCGCAATCAATACTAATTATACATAGAGTGAATAACGAGTTGCGACGAGTTTACGAGGGGTGCGTATCGCTTCCGCGTGCGCGTTAGAGCATTGAATTTGTGTAGTACAGAACCGCATCCGATGCTCCGCGTGCTTGCCGCGGCTCACCGTCGCAGAGAAATGATCGACTTCCAGCGGGCGGCGGAACGCGCCGCCCGACCGGATGTCCGACTAGACGACGCGCCGCCCCTGAATGAGCTGCACGACGACTACGACCAAAGCGATCACCAACAATAGGTGGATCAGGCCGCCGCCGACATGAACGGCAAAGCCCAGTGCCCAGAGAACGAGCAGGATGACGACGATCGTCCAAAGCATGAGAGTTCCTTCCTGTTGTCATCGGACGCCGCCGTCGTGTGCGACGGTTACGCCTGAGAAACGGAAAGACGCGTCACGCGCCCGTGAGTTCCGCCGTTCGCGGAATCAGGCCGCGGCGGCGTTGTGCTCCGCATCGTCGGCCAGCAATTCACGCACGTCGCCAGCCGGGATCGGACGGCTGAACAGATAGCCCTGCACGGACGAGCAACCGTGCTTCCTGAGCTCGGTCAGCTGCTCGGTTTCCTCGACCCCCTCGGCGGTCGTTTCCATTCCGAGAGCGCGCGCTAGGTCGGTGATCGCCCGGACGATCGCCACCGCGCCGGGCCGGGTCAGGAGATCCTGAATGAACGAACGATCGATCTTGATCTTGTCGAACGGGAAGCTCTGCAAATAGCTCAGCGACGAGTAACCGGTGCCGAAATCGTCGAGCGCGATGCGGACGCCGAGCGAACGCAGCCCGTGGAGCAGCCGGGTGGTCTCCTCGAGCCCTTCGAGAAAGATCGATTCGGTGATCTCGAGCTCGAGCCGCGCGGGATCGAGCCCGCTCGCCGCGAGCGCCTGCAGCACCGTCTCGTTGAGCCCCGGCCGGCGGAACTGCACCGACGAGACGTTGACCGCAATGCGGATATGGTCGGGCCAAGCCGCCGCGTGCGCGCAGGCTTCGCGCAGCACCCAGGCGCCGATCTCGATGATGAGCCCGGTATCCTCGGCGATCGGGATGAAATCGACCGGCGGAATCATCCCGCGTTCCGGATGGTGCCAGCGGAGCAGTGCCTCGAACGACCCTACCCGGCCGGCGTCGAGGTCGAACAACGGCTGGAAATGCAGCTCGAATTGCCCCTCGTGCAGTGCGGCGCGCAGGTCGCTTTCCATCCGGCGGCGCTCCTGCGCGCGCTGGTTGAGCTGTTCTTCGAAGAAGCAGAACGTGCCGCGACCAAGTTCCTTGGCGCGGTACAAGGCGAGGTCGGCATGCTTCAGCAACGATCGCGCGTCGTTGCCGTCGGCCGGCGAAATGGCGATACCGATGCTCGCTGCCTGGGTGACGTCATTGCCATCGATCTGCGTGCGTTCTGCCGCCGCTTCGCCCGCACGCTTGGCGAGGCGTTCGACCGGCTCGGCATCGGCGCCCTGTCGCGTCACGATCACGAATTCGTCACCACCCAGCCGGGCAACGAAGCTTTGCGCCAGCGCGCCGTCGATCCGGGTCGCGACGCGGCGCAGCAATTCGTCGCCGACCGGATGACCGAGCGTGTCATTGACCGATTTGAAATCGTCGAGGTCGAGGATCATCACCGCGACCCGCTCATCGTTGCGTTCGGCGAGCTTCAGTTCGTGCTCGACATGCTCCAGGAAATGCGCGCGGTTGGGCAGCCCGGTGAGCGTGTCGTTGAATGCCAGATGTGTGATGCGCCGCTCGCGCTCGGCGATGTCGGTCGCCATCCGATTGAAGCTGTCGGCCAGCCGCGACAGTTCGTCATTGCCCTCGACCGGCACCGACGCCTCCAGCCCGGCGGCGAGCCGCGCCGCGGCGGCGTCGAGCAACGTCACCGGGCGGGTGATCGACTGCGCCATGCGGATCGTCGCAAGGACGGTGATGAACAGCCCCAACAGCCCGGCGAGCAGAATCGCGAATTGCAGGCGGTGATAGCCCGCCAGCGCCTCGTCCAGCGGATAGCGCAGCAACAGCACAGCTTGCGGCGCGCCCGCCATCACCGGCAACGGTTTGACCAAAGCCAGCGCCGTGCCATTCGGCGTCGTCACGTCGGACACCGATCGGTCCTTTGCCGCTCGGTCGATGAAACCGGACAGCGCGCCGGCCTCCCGGTCCGACGGATCGACCCATTGCCCGTCGGCGCGGCGCTGGAACACCGCGGCCTGGATCGGGATCGCCGACAGCCGCTGCAGGCTCTGCATTTCCTTGATATCGAGGTCGGTCGCAAACACGACCCAGCCGGTCAGCTGCGGCGCCATGATCGGCGCGGCGATAACGTGGCGCGCGCTGCCGCCCATTTGCACCACCCCGGACATCTGACCGCCGTCGAGCGCGGTCCACAACCCGGCGGCTTGATCAGCAAGAGCAGGCCGGTTCAGGCCCGTTACGCTGCCGTCCACCCCGACGACGAATGCCACGGGTACGCCCATCCGCCGCTTGAGGTTGTCGAGCGCCGATACGATCGTCGCCTTGTCCCCCGTCGCGACCGCTGCGCGAAAGCCGAAATCGCGCGCCAGCAACCCGGCGGCGCCGCCCAGCTGCGCCGCGCGCTGGCTCCACAGGCGATCGAATACAGTGCCCGTGGCAGCGAGCTCGCGTTGCACCTGATCGGTGGCGCTACGCTCGGCGACGACCAGCAACGTCAGCGACATGCCCAGCATCGCCGCGGCGAACAGCCCGGCATAGAGGACGGCGAGGCGCGTGCGTAGCTTGCCGAACCGAGGGAGGAAACGCATCGCCATCAATAGGACGACGACGTTGCCGGCGGCATGCGCAGCGCGACGGCGAACGTCTCACGCGCGCCGCCGCCCAGGTTGATCTGGCGCGACACCTGGTTGCCGGGCGCGCGCAGATAAGGGTGCCACACGGTGATCGCGATCACGCCCTGGGGCACGCCGGCCAGGCTGACATTGCCCGAGGTATCGGTCTTGGCGGTGAACGCGCTATCGGTGACGTAGACGAACGCCGTCATCTGATCGTGGATATTGCACCCCAGCGACACCGGGCCCGCGCGGTCGAAGCGCACGGTACGGTTCTGTTCGCGCGCGTAAAGCTTGAGTTCGAAACGCTTGACCGGGGAGAAGGAATAGACCTGGTGCCGCACCTGATCGAAATTGGGGAACGACACGTCGGCGTTGACCGGGACGACGAGCAGGAACGGGTTGAACTGGATGTTCTGCTGGCGAACGGCATAGCCCGTGCTGGCTCGCGGCGGCGGCGTCGCGCGGCCGACCAGGCGGATAGTGACGACGGCGTTCGCGATCGGCTGGCCGTTGGGCCCGCGCACGGCGACACTAACCCCCGCCACCGGCGGCAACGGGGCCGCGCCAAGCAGCAGCACGAACGATGACAGGGCAAACATACGCATAATGACGCGATTTTAGGCGCCTAGCGTAAATATTCCCTTCATAGATGAAGCCTGAGCGCGAACTGGACGAGCGTCTGGTCCTGATCCGGCGCAAGGCCGCCGAACGCTCGTGCATCCTTGCGGCTGTCGATGTGCAGGGCCTCGACCAACACCGACAGATTTTTGCCGATATCGCGCCGTCCGGCGGCGGTCATCGCCCAGCCTTTTTCGGACCAGTCGCGGCCAAGCTCCGACCCCATACTGGTGGTGCCGAACGCCTCGACTCGAACCGAGGCCGATCCCGTGGTGAAATTGCGCGTCGTCATCACATAGCCCGAGCGGAAAGTGGTATCGACCCACAACCACCCGTTTTTGGGGTGGCCCATCAGCGTTCGACCAGCCATCCCCTGCGCCTTGACCTGCCAGTCGCCGAAGGTCAGCACAGCGCCCAGATTGTCGAACTTCGTGCGCCAGCCCCATTGCCGCGTCGGCGTCACCGCTTCGGGATTGCCGCGGTTGTCGTAGTGAAACGCTTGCAGGTCGAGCCACGCGGTCGGCGCCCAGTCGAGCTTCCCGTAAAAGCCGGGGCGGTTGTCGAGCTCAATCACCGGCCGCGTCCTCGGCGCCTGCGCGTAGATCATGAACGCATTGAGCGGCGGCAACGGCTGCAGACCGAACGCCACCGCTTTCTGGTCGTGCAGCGCCCAGCCACGAAACGCCAGTAATGTGCCCGCGGTGTCGTTGAGGCCGAAGATCGCGACCGTCGCGCTTAGGCGCCCGCCGCCAACCGGGCGGGTCACTTGCGCTTCCAATCCGCCAACCTTTACCTCGTCGCCGATCCACGAGTTGATCGCCGACGGCGTGATCGTGTCGCGCACGCGCCATTCGGGCCCGGTATGTTCGAGGCTGACCGGCGGCCAGAACAGGCCCCCGCGCACTGTGACTTTGGTCCCGCCGCCAAGCAGCGGCTTGTAGGTCAGGAACGCTTCAGACAGGTCGACGGGATGATCCTGCCCTTGCTGTGCCGTGGCCACCACGGTGCCGCCGAGCGACCAGGAGAAGCGCGGCGTCCAGACGAGATCGCCTTCGGCCGCCTGCGGTTCGATGCGGAAACCACGGTTGGCGGAATCGGTGTCGAACCGCGTCTTGCCGTATCCGCCGTCGAGCCAACTGATCTCGCTATCGACCCCGATCACGCGAATGTCGCCGACGGCCGCGACGGTTTCGGGCGTAAACAGCTCGATCGCGCTTTGCGCACGCGCGAACGCCGGCCACGCCATCAGCGCCGCCGCGACCAGAGTCCCAAGCCCTTTCAGCCGCCTAGCCATGGTATTGACGTAGCCGGAAAATGGTTAACGTTCAGTCGAGATCGGCCCGAATTGCGCTGGCCGCGCAATCGTCTTGACGCCCCGCGCCCACCGCCCTACTGCGCCGCGTCCGGCTCTTCGGCCCCTTCGTCTAGCGGTTAGGACGTCGCCCTCTCACGGCGAAAACACGAGTTCGATTCTCGTAGGGGTCACCAGCCTTCGCTTATAGGCCGAACGTCGATTTCGGCACGTGCGTGATCCGGCATGCTAGGTCCGCCTCACCCGACGCGACGACGTAATGGTCGCCCGCGTCGGCGATGCCGGTCGTGAACACGACGTCGCGCAGATACATCTGGTGCTCGATCGGCACCGTCAGTTCGGCATTCGCCTCGAGCACCGGCGCATGGTCGGTGCGCACCACCTTGCTCGGGTCGTCGCGGTCGAGGATCGACCAATAGGTCCGGTAGATCCCGACGATCTCCTTCGGCTCGACGCCGTGCCACAGCGTCAGCCAGCCATCGTCGGTCAGCACGGGGGGTGTCCCAGCCCCCATGCGTGCGGTGGCGACGGTCGCGCTGTGCGGCCTGATGCCGGGCTCGCGATACGGTTTCCAATGATGTCCGTCGGGCGAGGACGCGAGGTTGATCGCGGGCCCCGCGCGCCACTCGCTGCCCGGCGGATAGGCGAAGTAGAGATCGCCGAGCGGGCGGGTCTGCGCCCAGTACCGCTCGTCGATTAGACCTTCGAAAATCACCATGTCCTTGTTCTGGTGATCGAGCACGATGTCCTCGAACGTCCAGTCGAGGCCGTTGGTCGAACTGTAGAGCGTGGTCGAATGACGTTCCGGGCTGACCGAGCAGGTGGTCATCAGGTAACGGTCACCGACCTTGCTGATCCGCGCATCCTCGATCCCGTAGCATTGGAAGCTGAACGCCGGGGCGACCGCTTTGTCGTAATGGATCGCGACTCGCTCCAGCCCGTCGGGCGACAATTCGACCGGCAGCAACCAGGACAAGGAGGTCAGCGCCATCACGTGCCAGCCCCCGCCGAGCACCCGGAACTTGCGCGGGTCCGCGGTATCGACCTGATCGAGCGGCCAGGCGTCGAGCACGTAGCGCGGGTTGCCGCCATTGCCCTCCCAGCGGATCGAGCGAACATGGCCGTCACGGATAGGCGTGCGCAGCGCCTCCGCGACGCGGACCATGAGCAACAGATTGCCGTTCGCGAGGCGCGTCATGCCGGGGTTGAACGCGCCCAGGACATAGGTCTCCTCGCCGATATGCCCCGCCAGCGGCGAGCGACTGAGGTCGACATCGTCGGGAACGAAGATCAGTCGGTCGACGGCGTATGTCATTCCTTGTCCTGCATCCCACGCGTGGTAATGCCGACCAACACGTTTCGAAAGATGCCGTTCCCTTGCGGCCGAAGCAATTCGCACTAGGCACATCATGGGCCGGGGGATAGCAACCGGCTCCGTTTACCTGGTGGATAACCGAATGCTCCTGCGTATCCTGTTCTGGTCTGCCGTGATTTTCGCGTTCGTCATGGCCGTGCTCCCCCATCCGCCGCAAGTCGAGCACCTCTCCGATAAGCTCCAGCATATCGCGGCGTTCGCCACGCTGACGGTGCTCGCGGTGGCCGCCTACCCGCGGGCCGAACTACTTCGCATCGCCGAACGGCTGATCCTGGTCGGCGCCGTCATCGAGGTCGTGCAGTCGATCCCCGCCCTCCATCGCGACTGCGATATCAGGGACTTGCTCACCGACTGTTTGGCGGTTGGCGTGGTGATGGTTGTCGTCATCTTGTATCGACAGACTCCGCAACCCGACGTCGAAAGCGCGCCGCAACCCTGATCGCAACGATCGCGAGCCAGTCGGCACAGCTCAAATGCTCGCTTGCGCATCCGGCGCGCGATATGCGGGACCATGGCCAATCCTGTCATTACAATCGCCGCGGGCGCCGTTCGTGGCGCAACCGACGGCGCAATCGACCGCTTTCTCGGCATTCCCTATGCGGCGCCTCCGGTTGGCGACCGCCGCTTCGCCGAACCGCAGTCGGTCGAGCCATGGACGGGCGAGCGCGATGCCACCCTTCCTGGCCCTAATGCGCCGCAACGCGTGCGCGCGTTTCCGGGCCTCGACGTCCAGGTGCTGGTCGGGTCGGGCTGGGCCGAGGGCGACGATTATCTGACGCTCAACGTGTTGCGCCCTGCGGACGCGACCGGCGCGTTGCCCGTGATGGTGTTCATCCATGGCGGTGGGTTCGTGGTCGGCAGCAAGGACGCCGCGGTCCAGGACGGCGCGAGCTTTGCGCGCGACGGGATCGTCTATGTCGCGATCAACTATCGGATGGGCGTCGATGGCTTCCTGCCGATCCCGGGCGTGCCGACCAATCTGGGGCTGCGCGACCAGATCGCGGCGCTGACCTGGGTCCGCGACAATATCGCCGCGTTCGGCGGTGATCCGGCCAAGGTAACGGTATTCGGCGAGAGCGCCGGCGCGATGTCGATCGCCAATCTGATCGCGTCGCCGCTTGCCAAAGGGCTGTTCGCCCGCGCCATTGTCGAAAGCGGTCATGGCGGCATGACGCGTGACATCCCGGTCGCACAGCGGCTCGTCACCAAGCTTGCGGCGTCGCTCGGCGTGAACGCGGACAAGGCGGGCTTCGCGCGCGTGCCGCCGGGACCCGCGCTGTTCGACGCGATCGAGAAGGTGTCGCAGCCGACCGCGCGGATCGACCTGCGCGACGCCGAGGGCCGCGAGCCGGTGTTCGGGATCAGCCGCTTCGTCCCCGTTTACGGCGACGACGTGCTGCCGGTGAGGCCGCTCGACGCGCTGCGCACCGGTGCGGGGGCGGAGATCGGTCTGTTGATTGGCACCAACGCCGAGGAAATGAACCTTTATCTCGTCCCCACTGGTGTGCGCGCCAAGGTCGGCAAGATCCTGGCCTGGCTGGCGCTGCGTAAATCGATCCCGAAAGCGTGGGCGATCCTGAAGGCGTACGGCATGGGCGGCGGCGCGAAGCCCGGCTTGGTGCTCAATGCGGCGATGAACGACCTGGTATTCCGCTGGCCCGCGCGGCGCTTTGCCGAGGAGCATCGGGGCACCACGCATTTCTACGAGTTCGACTGGCGGTCGCCGATGTTCGGCGGCGAGCTGGGCGCAGCGCACGGCATGGAACTGCCGTTCGTGTTCGACTCGCTCGCGGTCGCGACCGGGCCCGAGGGGCTGTGCGGCACCAATCCGCCGCAACAATTGGCGAACCGCGTTCATGGCCTGTGGGTCCAGTTCGCGAAGACCGGCGCTCTGCCCTGGCCCGAGTTCGACCGCACGACGCGGCAAGTCTACAAGCTCGATGCCGGTGAAGCCGTGCACGAGCCGGCGATGCCCGCCGCGCCGTTTTTGCCCTAGATTCGGAGCCCCAGCATGTATCTCGATCGCCTCCGCCTCGACGGCAAGGTCGCCTTCATCACCGGCGGCGCACAGGGGATCGGCTATTGCTGCGCCGAGGCGCTGGCCGAAGCGGGGGCAAGCGTCACGGTCGGGGATCGCGACGGCACGGCGATCGATAGCGCGATCTCACGGCTGAAGGCCAAGGGCTATGAGGTCGCGGGCGCGACGCTCGACGTCACCGATTCCACCACCGTGACGCGCGCCGCCGACGAGCTCGCGGCCAGCGCCGGCCGTATCGACGTGCTGGTCAACAATGCCGGCATCGCACGCAGCGAAACGGCGGCGGAGGACGTCGCCGACGAGCATTGGCGCAACGTGCTCGACGTCAATTTGAACGGCACCTTCTGGTGCGCGCGCGCTTTTGGCCGACACATGCTCGCGCAAGGATCGGGCAGCATCGTCAACGTCGGGTCGATGTCGGGCTTCATCGTCAACCGCCCGCAACCGCAAAGCTATTACAACGCCTCGAAAGCGGCAGTGCACCAGTTGACCAGGAGCCTCGCCGCCGAATGGGCCGGGCGCGGCTTGCGGGTCAACGCAGTCGCGCCGACCTATATCGCGACCCCGCTCAACGCCTTCGCCGACAAGCAAGGCGAGATGTACAAGCGCTGGATCGACGGCACCCCGCAGGGCCGGCTCGGCGAGCCCGAGGAAGTCGCCTCGGTGGTCCACTTCCTCGCCTCCGACGCCGCCAGCCTGATGACCGGCAGCATCGTGCTCGCCGACGGCGGCTACACGTGCTGGTAACCCGGGAGAGAGACATGCCCGACACGATGCACCTGGTCGATCCGGCGTTGCGCCCGATGCTGGAGGCGTGGCCGACGATCGAGCTCAACGCCGACACGCTGATCGAGATGCGCAACCGTGAGCGCAGCCTGCCGTTGCCGCCCGCCGATCCGACCGGCACGACGCTAGAGCGCCGCCAAGTGCCCGGCCCGATCGGGGCGCCCGATATTGCGCTGCATATCTACAAGCCAGAAGGCGTCGAAGGGCCGCTCCCCGCGATCTACCATATCCATGGCGGCGGCTATGTCGGCGGCGGCGCGTCGCAGCTCGAATTCTTCCACCGTCCTATGGTCCGCGAACTCAACTGCGTCTTGGTCTCCGTCGACTACCGGCTAGCGCCCGAGCATGTGTTCCCGGCTGCTATCGAGGATTGCTATGCCGGGTTGCGCTGGACCGTCGAGAATGCCGAACAGCTCGGCATCGACATCAGCCGGCTCGGGGTCATGGGTGAAAGCGCCGGCGGCGGGCTGGCGGCGTCGCTGGCGTTGCTCGTCCGAGATCGGGGCGAGTACACCTTCGCGTTCCAGCACCTGACCTATCCGATGATCGACGACCGCACATGTGTCGGCGAACAGCACCCGCACACCGGGCAATTCATCTGGACCCCGCACAACAACCGTTTCGGATGGCAGGCGCTGCTCGGCCAGGAACCCGGCGGGGCCGACGTCTCGCCCTATGCCGCGGCGTCGCGCGCAACCGACCTGACCGGCCTGCCGTCCACCTATATTATGACCGGCGCGCTCGATCTCTTCCTCGAGGAAGACCTCGACTATGCCCGCCGCCTGATCCGCGCCGGCGTGCCGACCGAGTTGCACGTTTACCCCGGCGGGTTCCACGGGTTCGACGTCCTGCCGCTGTCCGCTGCGTCGAGCGCCGCGCAAGCATCGCGCATGGCCGCGCTCGCCCGGGCGCTGGCATGACCCAACCCGCCCCGCCGTCGTTCGCCCGGGCGCTGGGACCCTTGCTCATCCTTGCACTGGTGATGGCGATCGGGTTCGCCGCGATGCAGTCCTTCGGCGTCGTCCAGGAAGGGGCCAAGGCCGAGCTCGGGCTGAGCGACAAGGTGCTGGGGATGATCCAGGGGCTCGGCGCTGCGGTACCGCTGGTGCTGTTCTCGATCCCGATCGGGGTGCTGGTCGATCGCTACAACCGCGTTCGATTGATGGCGGCGCTGGCGATCCTGTGGACGCTCGGCACGCTGCTGACCGCGCTCGCACCCGGCGTGCCGGTCCTGATCGTGGGGCGGATGATGACGGGCATCGGCACGACGGGCGCGCTGACCTGCGCCCTGTCGCTATGCGCCGATCTCTGCGCCCCCGAACAACGCGGGCGCGCGCTGCTGATCGTCAATCTCGGCAAGAGTCTGGGCCTGGCGGCCGCCTTCGTACTGTCGGGGTGGTTGTTCGGTTTGTTCGCCAGCCATGGCGGACCGGCACTGCTCGCGACGATGGCACCGTGGCGCGCAACGCATGCAGCGCTCGCCTTGTTCAGCGCATTGCTGCTGACCCCGCTACTGCTGATGCGCGAGCCGCAACGGCACGAAGTCGAATCGAGTACGACTGCACCGTTCGGCGTCGTCGCGCGCGAGCTTTGGTCGCGCCGTGCGTTCCTCGGCCCGCTGTTCGCCGGCCAAGTCGCTGTGGTGATGGCCGATGCTGCGGCGGGTGTGTGGGTGGCGCCGGTGCTGTCGCGCTATTACGGTCTCCAGCCGCAGCAGTTCGGCGGCTGGGTCGGTGCGATCCTTTTTGTCAGCGGTATTTTGGGTGCAGCGCTCGGCGGCGCGTCCGCCGATCTCGGCCAGCGCAGCCGAATTCGCGGAGGACTGTTGATCGGCGCGACGATCGCCGCCGGAGTCGGCGTGCCCGCGGCGCTGTTCCCGATCATGCCGAGCGTCCCCACCTTCGCGATCGCGTTCTTCGTGCTCATGGTGTCGGGTGCGGTAACCGGATTGGTCGTCTCGGTCACACTCACCGTGCTGATCCCCAACGAACTGCGCGGTCTGTGCATCGGCGCATTTATCGCGCTCGCCGGACTGATCGGGTTCGGCCTCGCCCCGTGGCTGGTGAGCGTCGTCAGCGATGTGCTCGGCGGCGAGCAACACTTGGCGATGGCGCTGACTATCGTCGGCGTTACCGTCAGCGCGCTGTCTTTCGGTTCATTTGCCCTGGCCATGCACCGCGCACCGCTGTCCGCGATAGAGGAGCCTGTCTGATAGCTATTGACGAACCTGTCCGATAGGTTATGATTTCTCCCGACAAGAGATTCGGGAGAGGGATCCCCATGCAGGTCAAGCAGCGCATCTACGTCTCGCATGAGATGCAGTCTTTCGTTGGGGTCGGGGCGGTTGCGACCGATGGCTGGCCCGACAATGTGGTCGGCATGAGCTTCCGCCTCGACGACGCCAGCCTGGCCTTTCACGAGCGCCCCGCCGGCGCCGCGATGATCGAGAGCGATCTCGCGATCGTCGTCACCGCCGAAGCATGCCAGCGCATCTTCGGCCAAGTCCCCGCCGACGACATGCGCTGGCATTTGCCGAGCGACCTCCGCGCGCTCGTCATCGCGATCCTCGAATGCAAATTGCCCGGCGAGGCCCGCGACACGTTGCGTCTCGCGAAAAGCCTCGAATTGCTCTGCGCGATGTTCGCGCATCTAACCGCCGACACACTCGTCCCGACCGACAGCGCGAGCGACCTGAACGAAATGGACGCACGCCGGATCGTCGCCGCGCGCCGGCTGATCGACGAGCGCTGGCACGAGAAACTCACGCTCGATTCGATCGCGCGTGCGTGCGGGATCAACCGCGCCAAGCTGACGCGCGGGTTCCGCGCGATGTTCGATACGACAGTGGCCGACGCCATTTCGGACCTGCGGCTCGGCGGCGCGGGCCGGATGCTGCGCTCGACCGATCTGCCGGTGTCGTCGATCGGCTACAAATGCGGCTACCTCAACAATGCCAGCTTCACCCGCGCTTTCTCGCGCCGCTACGGGGTTGCGCCCACTCTGTATCGCGCGCATCGTCTGGCCGCATGAGCGCCGGGGGGACAAACGACGGCGTTCGGACCATCGAAGGGGGATCGCTGGTCGATCGCGCGGTTCGCCGCGTGCGCGATCATATCCGCGACAACGATCTGAAGGTCGGCGACACGCTGCCCGGCGAGGGCGCGTTCGCCGAGCAACTGGGCGTGAGCCGCGCGGTGATGCGTGAAGCCTTCTCCACACTCGCCGCGCTCCGCCAGATCGACGTCGGTAATGGCCGTAAGGCGCGCGTCGCCGCGATCGACGGCTCCGTGTTGTCGACATCGCTGGACCACGCGATTGCCACCAGTCAGGTCACCGTGCCGGAAATCTGGGACGTGCGCCGCACGCTTGAATTGCGCACGTCGGAGCTTGCCGCGGTCCAGCGGAGCGATGCCGAGGCGCGCCTGATCCTGGGCCATGCCGAGGCGATGGCGGCGGCGCGGCACGATCTGCCGCAACTGATCGGCCACGATATCGCGTTTCACCAAGCCATCGCAAAAGCGAGCGGCAATGCGTTGTTCTACAACATCATTCGCTCGTTCGAAGCACTGATGAAGGTGGCCGTGCCGACCGCCTGGGAAACGCGCGCGACCGAGCAGCAGCGCCAGTCGGTGCTCGACAATCACCGCCGCATCGCACTGGCGATCGCCAACCGCGACGCCGACGGTGCGCGCGAAGACATGGACCGCCATTTCGACGCCTCGATCCGCAACCTGTTTGTGAGCTATTCAGCGGCGAGTTGATCCCTTCCGGATCGATTCGAAAGGCGCCGCATGATCCCTGCCCTCCTCGTCTTGATGCTCCAAGCCCCTTCGCCGGTGTGCACCGCCACGGTCGCGCCGCCCGCCGGGTTGGAGGCGTGGAGCACCGTCTTGGCGATCACCAAGGGACCCATCGCGATCGGCAAGGGGACCGGCGTCAGGCTCCAGCCGGTGGAGAAGGTTGTATTCACTGCAACCCCCGGTCGCACGTCCAAGTCGGGCAGCTTCGGGGGCGTCTATCAATTCAACGTGGCGACCGCAGGGACGTATCGTATCGCGCTCGAGGCCGCTGCGTGGATTGACGTCGTCTTCGACGGCAAATCGCTGGAATCGATTGCACATGCGGAAGGACCGGCTTGCTCGGGCATCCGCAAGATCGTCGATTTCACCCTATCGCCGGGACGCTACTCTTTGCAGCTGTCGGGCGCCAAAGACTCGCCGATGCGGGTGCTCATCGTTCCCAAGTGATGCCTTTTTACGCCGACGCCTGACAACTTTTGCGACAAACCCGCGTTTGACACATTTCAACCGGGGAACCACTAGCCGTTCATGCTTTCCCTCGCAGGCCGGTCGCGATCGGCGCGCTCTTTCGTCGTAGCCGTGTCGCTGGCTTTGCTGGCGCTGTCGGGCTGCGGTGCGCGCGATGACGCCGCGAAGGGCGGGCGGCGGGGGCAGCAAGGCACCCCCGAGGTCGGCTACATCGTCATCCAGCCGACCGCAGTGCCGTTGATCACCGAGCTCGCCGGCCGGACCAACGCCTTCCAGACCTCCGAAGTCCGTCCACAGGTGTCGGGCATCATCCGCCGCCGGTTCTTCACCGAAGGGTCGTACGTCCGCAAGGGCCAGCCGCTCTACCAGATCGACCCTAGCCTCTATCGGGCCGCCGCCAACCAGGCGTCGGCAAACCTCGCCAGCGCGCAGGCGCAGGCCGAGGCCGCGCGGGTCAAGGCGAGCCGCTACAAGCCGCTCGCCGACCAGCAGGCGGTCGCGGCGCAGGATTATACTGACGCCGCCGCCGCGGCGCGCGCCGCGGGCGCCTCGGTCGATCAGAACCGCGCCGCGCTCGATACCGCGCGGATCAACCTGAAATTCACCACCGTTCCGGCCCCGATTAGCGGCAAGGTCGGGCGGTCGTTGTTCACCGAAGGCGCGCTGGTGACGACCAACCAGACCGATCCGCTCGCGACGATCACCGCGCTCGACCCGATCTATGTCGATATCCAGCAAAGCTCGACCGACATGCTCAAACTGCGCCGCGCGCTCGCCAATGGCGGCGCGACGCCGGCCAGCGCCGAGGTGCGGCTGAAGCTGGAAGACGGCAGCGATTACGGGTTCGCCGGCACCGTCGAGTTTTCCGAAGCGATGGTCGACACCGCGACCGGCACGGTCACGTTGCGCGCGCGCTTCGCCAATCCGCAGGGGCTACTGCTCCCCGGCATGTTCGTCCGCGCGAGTTTCGCGCAAGCCACCGACCCCAACGCGTTCCTGATCCCGCAAACCGCCGTCACGCGCGACGCCAAGGGAAATGCCCAGGTCTATCTGGTCGGCCCCGACAACAAAGCGGTGGTGCGGCCGATCACGACGGTGCGAACGGTGGGCGCGAACTGGGTGGTGACAGCCGGCCTCAACGCTGGCGATAAGGTCATCACCGAGGGCGTCGGCAAGGTGAAGCCCGGCCAGCCGGTCAAGCCCGTCGCCGCCGGATCGCCACAGAATCTGAAGCCGCACGGCAAGGACGGCAAGCAAAGCGGGACCAACAGCGGCAAGGCGGGCTGACCGGCCATGTCGCGGATCTTCATCGACCGGCCGATCTTCGCTTGGGTGATCGCGATCATCATCATGCTCGTCGGCGCGGGCAGCATCTTCAGCCTGCCGGTCGAACAATTCCCCGATATCGCGCCGCCGACGGTCAACATCCGGGCCAGCTACCCGGGTGCGTCGGCCGAAACGCTGGAAACCAGCGTCGCCCAAGTGATCGAGCAACAGCTGACGGGCATCGACGGGCTACTCTATTTCAGCACCAATTCGTCGTCGCGCGGCCAAGTATCGATCAGCGTCACCTTCGCCAAGGGCATCGACCCCGACATCGCGCAGGTCCAGGTCCAGAACAAGGTGCAGCAAGCGCTCAGCCGCCTGCCGGCGCAGGTCCAGCAGCAAGGGCTCACCGTCACCAAGTCCAACCCCGATTTCCTGCTGATCGCCGCGATCTATGACACGACCGACCAGAAGACCAACCAGGACGTCTCCGACTTCATGGTGTCCAACCTGCAGGATCCGATCGGGCGCCTGACAGGGGTCGGCGACACCAATGTGTTCGGCGCGCAATATGCGATGCGGATTTGGCTCGATCCCGACAAGCTCGCTGCCGTCGGGCTGGTCCCCGGCGACGTCGTCACCGCGATCACCGCGCAGAACGCCGAAGTCGCGGCCGGCGAAATCGGCGGCGTGCCGAGCGGACCCGACCAATATCTGAACGCGACCGTCACCGCGCAGTCGCGGCTCTCGACCCCGGCGCAGTTCGCCAACATCGTCCTGAAGACGCAGCCCGACGGATCGACCGTTCACCTGTCCGACGTCGCGCGAGTCGAACTGGGCGCCGAAAGCTATGCCGTGGTCAGCCGCGTCAACGGCCATCCCGGCGCTGGCATCGCGGTCAGCCTGGCCCCCGGTGCCGATGCGCTGTCCACCGCCGAACTGGTCAAGAACGAGATCATCGCGCGATCGAAGACTTTCCCGCCGGGCTTCACCTACGATTTCCCCAACGATTCGACAAAGTTCATCAAGCTGTCGATCGAAGACGTGGTGAAGACGCTGTTCGAGGCGATCGTGCTGGTCGTGATCGTCATGTTCGTGTTCTTGCAGAGCTGGCGCGCGACATTGATCCCGACGATTGCGGTGCCGGTGGTGTTGCTCGGCACGTTCGGGGTGTTCGCCGTCGCCGGGTTCTCGATCAACACGCTGACCTTGTTCGGGCTGGTGCTGGCGATCGGCTTGCTCGTCGACGACGCGATCGTGGTGGTCGAGAACGTCGAACGCGTGATGCACGAGAATCCCGAAATGAGCCCACGCGACGCGACGATCAAATCGATGGGCGAAATCCAGATCGCATTGGTCGCGATCGCGCTGGTGCTGTCGGCGGTGTTCCTGCCGATGGCGTTCTTCGGCGGATCGACCGGCGTGATCTATCGGCAATTCTCGCTGACGATCGTGTCGGCGATGGTGCTGTCGGTGATCGTCGCACTGATCCTGACCCCGGCGCTCACGGCGACCTTGCTCAAGCGCAAGGAGGACGAGAACCACGACACCTGGGTCTATCGCAAGACGCAGCGCGCTCGCGACGGGTTCAACCGCAATTTCGAGCGGTTGGTCGATTGGTATACGGCCAGCGTCGGGCGCGTGGTCGACCGCAAATGGCTGTTCCTGGCGATCTACGCTGCGCTCGTCGCGATCCTGGCGATCATGTTCGTCCGGCTCCCCACCGGTTTCCTGCCGACCGAGGACCAGGGCTTCGCGCAGGTGCAGTTCAACTTGCCCGGCGGCGCCACGATCAATCGCACGCAAGCCGCGCAAAAGGCGATCGAGAACTATTTCCTCAAGACCGAGGGCAAGAACGTCGCCGCGATCTTCACCGTCGCCGGTGCTGCGGGCGGTGGCGGCGGGGGACAGAATGCCGGCCGCGGTTTCGTTGCGCTCGCCGACTGGAAGGACCGCAGCGGCAGCGACAACAGCGCCGACGCGATCACCCGACGAGCCAACCAGGCGTTCGGCGGACTGCGCGATGTCGAGGTTTTCGCGACGGTGCCGGGTGCGGTGCGCGGGTTGGGTCAGTCGTCCGGGTTTACGATCGAGTTGCAGAACACCGGGGGCCTGACCCGCGACCAATTCAAGGCCGCGCGCGACCAGTTGCTCGCCGACGCGCGGGCCGACCCCGACCTCGCCAATGTCCGTTTGAGCGATTTGCCCGATCAGCCGACGCTGAAGGTCGACGTCGACCCGCAAAAGCTCGCCGTGCTCGGGCTGACCCAGACGGACGTCAACGCGACACTGTCGACCGCCTGGGGCGGGCGCTACGTCAACGACTTCAACGACCGCGGCCGCGTCAAGCGCGTCTATGTCCAGGGCGACGCGCCGTATCGCTCGACGCCTCAGGATATCGGCCGGTGGTATGTCCGCGGATCGACCGGGCAGATGACGCCGTTTTCGGCCTTTGCGACCACCGGCTGGTCCAACGCGCCGACGTCGCTCAGCCGCTTCAACGGCATAGCGTCGTATGAACTTTCGGGACAAGCCGCGCCGGGGAAGAGTTCGGGCGATGCGCTTGCGAAGGTTGAAGAACTGGCGACCAGGAATCCGGGCGTGTCGGTCGAGTTGAGCGGTGCATCTTTCCAGGAGCGGCTGTCGGGCGGCCAGGCGCCGATCCTCTACGGATTATCGTTGCTCGTCGTGTTCCTGTGCCTCGCCGCGCTTTACGAAAGCTGGACCATTCCGGTTGCCGTGCTGCTGGTGATCCCGCTCGGCCTCGTCGGCGCGATCTTCGCGGTGACGCTGCGTGGCCTGCAGAACGACGTCTATCTCCAGATCGGGCTGCTGACGACGATGGGGCTCGCGGCCAAGAACGCGATCCTCATGATCGAGTTTGCCGAACAGGCGGAAAAGCAGGGCAAGCGCGTGATCGACGCCGCGCTGGAGGCCGCGCGCATCCGTTTGCGGCCGATCCTGATGACGAGTTTCGCCTTCATCTTCGGCGTGCTGCCGCTGGCCATTTCGACCGGCGCCGGCGCGAACAGCCGGATCGCGATCGGCACCGCGGTGATAGGCGGGATGCTGACCGCCACCTTGCTCGCGGTATTCTACATCCCGTTGTTCTTCGTGCTGGTCCGCCGCACGACGCGCGATGCGCTAAAGCGGCTGCACCACGAGCATCCGGCGCCGCCGACGGAGAACCCGGCATGATCCGCAAGCTCACCACGTTGGGACTGATGGCGAGCTTGACCGCTTGCTCGCTCGCGCCGCCCTATGCGCGCCCCGAAACCCCTGTGCCGCCGAGTTGGCCCGTGGGCGACGCCTATCTTCGCTCGAGCGAAGCGACGCTGCCGGTGGTGCGGTATCAGGACATCTTCCGCGATCCGCGGCTCCAGGCGATCATCGCGCAGGCGCTGACCAACAACCGCGACTTGCGCCTCGCCGCCGCCAATATCGCGATCGCGCGTGGCCAGTTCCACATCCAGCGCGCCGAACAATTTCCGGAAGTCGACGCCAGCGGCGGTGTGACCGCGCGGGGCGTTGGCAGCACGACCGGCACGAGTTCCGGATCGACCGGCGGCGGTACGCGTACCAGCTTCGACGCGAACGTCGGTATCACCGCGTTCGAAATCGACTTGTTCGGCCGCGTCCGGTCGCTGACCACCGCGGCACAGAACCGCTATTTCGCGACCGAGGCGGCGGCGCGCTCCGTTCGGCTGACCTTGATCGGCGACATTGCCGATGCGTGGCTGGCCTACGGATCGGACAAGAGCCTGCTCAAGATCGCGCAGGACACTGCGACCAGCGCCGCGAAAAGCGTCGACCTGACCAAGAAGCGCCTCGACGGCGGAATCGCGCCGCGCACCGATTTGCGCCAGGCCGAGCTCGTCCTCGATACCGCCAAGGCGGATCTGGCGCAGCAGACGACGGCGCTCGCGCAGGACGTCAACGCGCTACAGCTCCTGGTCGGCGCGCCGGTCGATCCAACGTTGCTGCCGGGGTCGATCGACGAAGCCGCTGCAACCGTCGCCGAATTACCGGCAGGCCTCGATTCGTCGATTCTGTTGCGCCGCCCCGACGTGGTCGAAGCCGAGTATCAACTGCGCGCCGCCAATGCCGATATCGGTGCCGCGCGTGCCGAGCTGTTCCCGCGCATCACGCTGACCGGGCTGATCGGGTTCGCCAGCAACGCGCTCGGCGCGCTGTTCGCGGGCGGCGCGTTCAACTGGCAGGCGGGCGGCGCCGCGAGCTATTCGATCTTCCGCGGCGGCGTCGGCCGCGCGAACGTCGACGTCAGCAAGGCGCAACGCGACGCCGCGCTCGCGACTTACGAAAAGGCCATCCAGACCGCGTTCCGCGAAGTCGCCGATGCGCTCGCGCGGCGCGGCACGATCACCGATCAGCTCAATGCCACTCGCGATCTCCAGGCGGCTGCGGCGGACAATTACAAATTATCGGACGCGCGCTACCGCGGCGGCATCGACAGCTTCCTGCAAAGCCTGGACGCGCAACGCTCGCTCTATTCGGCGCAGCGCACGCTGGTGGGGACGCAACTGACGCGTGCGAGCAATCTCGTCACGCTTTATCGCGTGCTCGGCGGCGACGCGCTGGTCGAGGCGACGAGGAGCGGGCCACAGCCCGCTCCCACGCCGGCTCCTTAACCGAACTGCTTCGCCGCGACTTCCGCCACGCGGCGGCCCTGATAGCGCGCGCCGGCAAGATCGGTTTCGCTCGGCTGGCGGCTGCCGTCGCCGCCCGCGATGGTGGTCGCACCATAAGGCGCGCCGCCGACCACTTCGTCATGGCCCATCTGGCCCTGATGCCCATAGTCGAGCCCGACGATGGTCAGGCCGAAATGCAGCAGGTTGGTGATGATCGAGAACAACGTGGTTTCGTTGCCGCCATGCTGCGTCGCCGACGACGTGAAGGCGCCGCCCACCTTGCCGTGTAGCGCGCCGGTCGCCCACAGGCCGCCCGCGGTATCCCAGAACGACGCCATCTGGCTCGACAAGCGTCCGAAGCGAGTCGGCGACCCGACGATGATCGCGTCGTAGTTCTTGAGCGCGTCGGGGCCCTCGATCACGGGATGCGCGGTGTCGGTCTTGAAGTGCGCCGCTTCGATCACCGCTTGCGGCGCGGTTTCGGGGACGCGGCGGATATCCACCTCGGCGCCGGCCGAGCGCGCGCCGTCGGCGATCGCGTCGGCCATCTGTTCGATATGGCCGTAGGACGAATAATAAAGAACGAGGACCTTGGGCATGGTGCTTCCTTTCGGGGTGCAAAAAAGGGGCTCCCTCCCCGGGGGGAGTGAGGAGGGAGCAGGATCGGCGCGTCAGGGAGGAATCGGCACGCCGAAAGTCGTTGGTTAGTCGGCGTCGACCAGGACGATCTCGGCGTCTTCGAGTGCGGTAATCGTGACGGTCTGGCCTCCCGACAGCGCGGCGCCGTCGCGGGCATCGAACCGCTGTCCGTCGATCTCGATCGCGCCGGTCGCGGGGACCAGATAGGCGTGGCGGCCGTCGCCGACCGTGTGAGTCAGCGTCTCGCCCGCCGCGACCGTCGCCGCCATGACGCGGGCGTCGGCGCGGATCGGCAGCGCGTCGCTATCCTCGGCAAAGCCGCTCGCCAGCGTCACGAACTTGCCGCTGCGGTCGCCCTTGGGAAACGGCTTGGCGCCCCAGCTCGGCGAACCACCCTTGCGGGTCGGCTCGATCCAGATCTGGAAGAGCGTCGTCGGCTCGGCTTCCAGATTATATTCGGCATGCCGCACGCCAGTGCCCGCGCTCATCACCTGGACGTCGCCGGCTTCGGTGCGGCCCTTGTTGCCCAGCGAGTCCTGATGGGTGATCGCGCCGCTGCGGACATAGGTGATGATCTCCATGTCCTTGTGCGGATGCGCCGGGAAGCCCGTGTTCGGGCCAATCTTGTCGTCGTTCCACACGCGGATAGCGCCCCAGCCCATCCGCGCCGGGTCGTAATAGTCCGCGAAACTGAAATGATGCCGCGCGTCGAGCCAGCCATGGTCGGCATGGCCGAGGCTGTCGAATGGGCGGCGCTGTATCTTGGTGTCGGTGTCGATCATCGGTTGATCTCCTTGCTTGCCGCCAAGATAGGGATCGCCGCGGCGACGTAAATGGAAACGATTGAAACGGATTGTTTCTTGATTTAGCTTCGCGCGCATGAAACTCCCGGACTTCGAGGCGTGGGCGATCTTCGCCACGATCGCTGAGCATCGCTCGTTCAGCGGCGCGGCCGACGCGCTCGGCGTGTCCAAGGCGACGGTGTCGAAAGCGATCACCCGGCTGGAAGCGTCGCTCGGTACCTCGCTGTTCCACCGCACCTCACGCCGGCTGACCTTGACCGAAAGCGGCATGATCCTGTCCGAACACGCCCAGCGCATCCTCGCCGAGGGCCATGCCGCCGAGGAAACAGCGCACGACGCGGCCAGCGCGCCCGCCGGGATGATCCGCGTCGCCGCGCCGATGACGTTCGGGATCGGCTATGTCGCGCCCGCGATCGCCGACTTCATGGTCGCGCATCCGGCGGTGCACGTCGATTTGCGGCTGTCCGACGCGAAGGTCGATATCGTCGCCGACGGCATCGACATCGCGCTGCGCATCGCCGATTTGCCCGACAGCAGCTTGCGCGCGCGCCGCCTCGCGCCGGTCGAAACGCGCGTGGTGGCCGCGCCTGCCTATCTCGAACGGCACGGTCGCCCGCGCCATCCGCTCGAGCTCGGGGAGCACGACATCTTCGGCTACGCCAATGTGCCGAGCACGACCTGGACGTTCCGCGGCCCCGACGGTGAGGAGGTCGCGGTGCGCCCCAACGGACGCTTTACCACCGATAGCGGCGATGCGATGCTGCCGCTGCTTCATGCCGGGTTGGGGATCGCGCGCTTGCCGGATTTCATCGTCGATACGGAGATTGCGGCGGGCCGGCTGGAGGCGATCCTGACCGACTGGGCGGGCCCGCCGACTGCACTCCACCTCGTCACCCCACCCAGCCCATTGCGTCCGGTGCGCGTCGAATTGCTGATCGAGTTTCTCGCGGAACGGTTCCGCCAGCTGTGCGCCACGCGTAAATGAAGCGGCTCGCGCCCGACGCCGACGATACGCGCTTCATCCGCCGCGTCATCCTGATCATCCTGATCACCGCGCTGGCGGTCGCGCTTTACCGCGTCGGCACGCTGCTGATCCTGGCGTTCGGGTCGATTCTCGGCGCGATCACCATCCACGCCATCGCCGATCGGTTGCATCGCCATCTCCGCGTGCCGCGGCGCTACGCGATCGGCCTAGCGATGCTCGCGGCGCTGGCGGTGGTCGGCTTCCTGATTTGGCTGCTGACCGTCCAGTTCGGCGCGCAGATCAACGCGCTGATCGTCGAAACGCCGGCACTGCTCGCCCGGATGGCCGCGTGGATGTCGCAGTCGGCGGTGGGCGCCAAGATCGTCGAGGCGGTTCAGACAGGCTATGCCAGCGCGCAAGCCACGCAGGATTTGGGGCAAGTCGCGCGCGGCGGCGCGGACCTGGTGCTAAACACCATCCTGCTGATCGTCGGCGCAATGTTCTTCGCGATCGAGCCGCGGCGCTACCGCGAAGGACTCCTGCTCCTTGCGCCGAAAGACAAGCGCGATGCGTTCCGCGATGCCTTCGACGATCTCGGCCGGAACCTTCGCCTGTGGCTCCGCGCGCAGATCATCCTGATGCTCTTGATGGGCACGTCGATCGGCGTCGGCCTGTGGCTGGCGGGCGTGCCGTCGGCCGCGGCGCTGGGGCTGCTTGCCGGGGTCAGCGAGTTCGTCCCCTATATCGGCCCGACCATCGCGATGCTGCCCGCGTTGGGGCTCGCCGCAAATGCCGGAAGCGGCCCATTGATCGGCGCGATCGCCACCTACACGATCGTGCGGCTGGCGCAGGACATGGTCGTCACGCCCCTGATCCAGGACAAGGTGATCGCTGTCCCGCCGGCGATCACATTGTTCGCGATCGTCGGGATCGGGTACATTTTCGGGTTGGCCGGACTGGTGTTCGCGGCCCCGCTCCTGATCGCGATTTTCGCGCTGACTCGCACGTTGTACCTACGCGAAACACTTGGTGAAAACATCGACCGGATCGATTGACTCCACGGTGTAAAGGAGTCCTCTTAACCGCCGATTCCCCGCGACTCGTGGAGTCAGGCCGGTTAGCGAAGAATTAACCTTTGTCCTTCAGATGTGCTTAGGTTAATGGTTTGCGTCGAGACGCGTCGTCATCGGGGACGGCGGGGCTCGTAAACGGGGGAATTGCCGCATGCGCGTGCTGCTGATCGAGGACGAGCCGACGACCGCCAAGGCGATCGAGCTGATGCTCACGACCGAGGGCTTCAA
>JBDSWC010000019.1:0-11079 GCA_039926845.1 Sphingomonas sp.
CGCGTCCGCGATCTCGTCGCCTCGGGCGGGATTTCCCGCTCCGGGCTTGCCCGCGCCGCCGGGCTCCACGCCAATTCGCTGCGCAGCCTCGACGAGCAGGAATGGAACCCGACCGCCGACACGCTCAAGAAGCTCGAAAGCTACCTCACGCTGCGCGAAAAGCGCCCCGCACTCGTCCCGATCGAGGAAATCATCGAGGAAGCGCGCAACGGCCGCATGTTCATCCTGGTCGACGATGAGGACCGCGAGAACGAAGGCGATCTGATCGTCCCCGCGCAAATGGCGACCCCCGACGCGATCAACTTCATGGCGAAGCACGGCCGCGGCCTCATCTGCCTCGCGATGACCAAGGATCGAATCGACAGCCTCGGGCTCGACCTGATGAGCCGCCACAACGGCACGCGGCACGAGACAGCCTTCACCGTGTCGATCGAAGCGCGCGAAGGCGTCACCACCGGTATTTCCGCGCACGACCGCGCGCGCACCGTCTCGGTCGCGATCGACGCGTCGAAGCATCGCCAGGATATCGTCACGCCGGGCCACGTCTTCCCGCTGGTCGCGCGCGACGGCGGCGTGCTGGTCCGCGCCGGGCATACCGAGGCGGCGGTCGACGTATCGCGGCTCGCCGGGCTCAACCCCTCCGGCGTGATCTGCGAGATCATGAAGGACGACGGCACGATGGCGCGAATGGACGATCTGATCGCCTTCGCCGACACCCACCGGCTCAAGATCGGCACGATCCGCGACCTGATCGCCTATCGCCGCCAGCACGACCACCTCGTCGAGCGCCGCGCCGAGGCCAGGTTCGCGAGCCGCTGGGGTGGTGATTGGACCGCGCGGACCTATTACAACAAGGCGACCGGCACCGAGCAGATCGCGCTGATCAAGGGCCGCATCGACCCCGACAAGCCGACCCTCGTCCGCATGCACGCGATGAACGTGTTCACCGACATGTTCGGCGAGGAAGGCGCGCGCGGCAGCTTGCTGGCGCGGTCGATGGAGTTGATCGGCGAGGCCGGGTCGGGCGTCGTCGTTCTGCTGTCGCCGAGCGGTGCTGGCGGGTTCAGCCAAGCGCTCGAACGCAAGGCGGGCGGGCCGCCGGGCGACGAGATCCGCGACTATGGCGTCGGCGCGCAGATCCTGACCGAATTGGGCGTCGAGGACATGATCCTGCTGACCAACACGCATCACACGCTGGTCGCGCTCGACGGTTACGGCCTGTCGATCGTCGGCGAGCGCGCGATCACGGCGGGCGGCAACTGATGGCGCGCGTGCTGATCGTCGAGGCGCGGTTCTACGACCATCTCAACGACATGCTGCTCGCCGGCGCGCGCGCGGCGATCGAGGCGGCAGGGCACAGCCACGAGACGGTGACCGTCCCCGGCGCGCTCGAAGCCCCCGGCGCGATCGCGCTGGCGGTCGAGACGGGGCGTTACGACGCGTATGTCGCGCTCGGCGTCGTGATCCGCGGCGAGACCTATCATTTCGAGATCGTGTCGAACGAAAGCGCGCGCGGGATCATGGCGCTGACGATGGACGGCATCGCGATCGGGAACGGCATCCTGACCACCGAGAACGAGGCCCAGGCGATCTACCGCGCGGATCCCAAGCAAGCCGACAAGGGCGGCGGCGCGGCGCGAGCGGCGCTGGCGATGCTCGACCTCAGGCAGCGGTTCGGCTGAGATGGATGCTCCGCCGTCGCGCTATCGCGTGGTCGAGCGCGGCGGGCGGCTGGTGGTGGTCGATACCAGGGCCGGTGGCACGCCGCCGACCGCGCGAGACTTGCTTCAGGCCGACGGCGAAAGCTTTTCTGCAGAACCGTATCCCCGCGAAAGCGGGGATCCAGAGCCCCAGGCGGCGTCGCCCTTGATTCTGGATTCCCGCCTTCGCGGGAACACGAATGATGAAAAGGCCATCACCCTCGAAACGCCGTTGCCGCCGCGGCCAGCCTTCGCGCAATCGCCGATCGCAGTACCTCCCGGCCTGCTGCGCAATATCGCGGCAACGGTGTGCAGTGACCGGCGCGACGCCGACGGCCGGCTGCAATGGACGACGGCGCGCTGGTTCGACGCCAAAGGCCCGCGCACCGTCTCGCTATCGCAAAAGGCCGAGCCGCAATTGGGGTTCGCGACGCTTGCGTTGCTCGCCACGGCCGTCTTCGCGATCATCTTCGCCGTCGCGTTCGGCTTCGTCGCCCTCATCATCCTGTTCGTCGTCGGCTCGACCCTGCGCCAGGCGAAACCAGGAGTGACCGCCTGGATCGACCGGCTGGCCGCTAGTTAGCCTTGCCGCGCCGGCCCCAGCGCTGCAGCGCAAGCCGCCAGAAGATGATCGAGAACAGCCCGACCTGCGCCACCCAGGGGTTGAAATAGGCGATCACGACCGACGTCGCCGCGCCGAGGATGACCGCCCAGCCTCGAATCTTGATCGTCGCGATCCGCTCGGGATCCACGCCTTCTTTCACGATCCCCGGGGACACCGCGATGCTGTTGTTCCACAGGTTGAAGATCGCAACGAGGGTCAGCCAGATGCAATATACCATCGTCGGCACGCGATTGCCGACATTCTCGCTCATGAAGGCGGTGAAGAACGGCATCGCCGCGACCGAACTCAACAGGCACAGATTGGGCAGGCCGAGCCGCGGCGACCAATGCTGCGCGCAATCGAACGAGCGGTGATGCCCGCCCCAGAACGCGCCGATCACGAAGAACGACACGAAAAAGCCGATGAAATTGGGCGTCAGATTGGCGAGCGCCTGGATGAAATCCACGTCGGGCGACCCGAACTTCAGGATCGGCGCGTGGAGCTCGACTCCTAGCAAGGTGATCGAGATCGCGAACACCGCGTCGGAAAAGAACACCAGCCGCTCCAGCGCATGCGCCGGCGCGCCGTGGTGCATCGGCTGGTCCGTGGTCGCGTCGGTCATGTTCTTCCCCCTTCGCCGGCATGCTGCCCGCACCGACACCGCTTGCCAAGCGCCCGCATCACCCGCCATCATCACTTTCGTCGAGGGGAGTGCTGCATGTCCGACCAGAGCGTCTATCCCGTCCCGCCCGAATGGGCGAAGCGCGCGAAGGTCAATCGCGCCGGATATGAGAAGCTCTATGGCCGCAGCCTAGCCGACCCCGGCAGCTTCTGGCTCGAACAGGCGCGGCGGCTCGACTGGATCAAGCGGCCCGAAATTGCCGGCGACTGGTCTTTCAACAAGGCCGATTTCCGCATCACGTGGTTTGCCGACGGCAAGCTCAATGTCGCGGCCAATTGCCTCGACCGGCATTTGGCGTCAAACGGCGAAAAGGTCGCGATCATCTGGGAGCCCGACGATCCCGCCGAGCAGCCGCGCCGGATCTCCTATCGCCAGCTCCACGCCGACGTTTGCAAGTTCGCCAACGCGCTGAAGGATCGCGGCGTCGCGAAGGGTGACCGCGTCACCGTCTACATGCCGATGATCCCCGAAGCGGCGGTGGCCTTACTCGCCTGCGCCCGCATCGGAGCGATCCACTCGGTGGTGTTCGGCGGCTTCTCGCCCGAAGCGCTGGCGGGGCGGATAGAGGATTGCGGATCGACCGTCGTGATTACCGCCGACGAAGGCCGGCGCGGCGGCAAGAAGGTCCCGCTCAAGGCCAATGTCGATGCGGCGCGCAAGCTCGCACCCGGTCTCGACACCGTCATCGTCGTCAAGGCGACCGGCGGCACCGTGACGATGGGCGACGGCGACCATTGGTATCACGAGCTCATTGCGGCGGCGGAACCCGACTGCCGGCCCGAGCCGATGTCGGCCGAGGATCCGCTGTTCATCCTCTACACCAGTGGATCGACGGGGAAGCCGAAGGGCGTGCTCCATACCACCGGCGGGTATCTCGTCTGGGTCAGCCTCAGCCACGAGCTGACCTTCGATTATCGGCCAGGACAAATCTATTGGTGCGCCGCCGACATCGGCTGGGTCACCGGGCATAGCTACATCCTCTACGGCCCGCTTTCGAACGGCGGCACGACGCTGATGTTCGAAGGCGTGCCCAACTGGCCCGACGCCAGCCGCATCTGGCAAGTGTGCGACCGCCATGGTGTCGAGATCCTCTACACCGCGCCAACCGCGTTGCGTGCGCTGATGAAGGAAGGCGACGATTTCGTCACCCGCACGAGCCGATCGACGCTCAAGCTGCTCGGCACCGTCGGCGAGCCGATCAACCCGGAGGCATGGCGCTGGTATCACGAGTTGGTCGGCGAGGGCCGCTGCCCGATCATCGACACCTGGTGGCAGACCGAGACCGGCGGGCACATGATAACCCCCCTGCCCGGCGCGACCGACTTGAAACCCGGCAGCGCGACCTTCCCGTTCCCCGGCGTCGACCCGCAGATCGTCGATGGCGAGGGCGTCGTCCAGAACGGCGCGTGCGAGGGCAATCTCGTCATCGCGAAGAGCTGGCCAGGGCAGATGCGCAGCGTGTGGGGCGATCACGACCGCTTCTTCCAGACCTATTTCACCACCTATCCGGGCAAGTATTTCACCGGCGACGGCTGCCGCCGCGACGAGGACGGCTATTACTGGATCACCGGCCGCGTCGACGACGTGATCAACGTGTCGGGCCACCGCATGGGCACCGCCGAAGTCGAGAGCGCGCTGGTGCTCCACCCCAAGGTCGCCGAGGCCGCGGTTGTCGGCTTCCCGCACGACATCAAGGGCCAGGGCATCTACGCCTATGTCACGCTGAACGCCGACGAGATCGCGACCGCGGAGCTTCACGGCGAACTGATCCACTGGGTGCGCAAGGAGATCGGCCCGATCGCCGCGCCCGACGCGATCCAGTTCGCCCCCGGCCTGCCCAAGACACGCTCGGGCAAGATTATGCGCCGCATCCTGCGCAAGATCGCCGAGGGGGATGTGTCGAGCCTCGGCGATACCAGCACACTGGCCGATCCAGCGGTGGTCGACGATCTGGTGGCGAACCGAGTCGGATAAGAGCACCGTCTCTCGGCGGGAACGGAAACCGTCCTCCGCCATTTAAGTTCGACGCGATCGGGGGCAGAGGGGGACATGGCAGAAACCGACCATCCCGCGAGCGGCGCCAGCAAGTTCGAACTGCTCGTCCAAAGCGTTACCGATTACGCGATCTATATGCTCGACCTCGAAGGCCATGTGACGAGCTGGAATGCGGGTGCTCGCCGGTTCAAGGGATACGAGCCCGACGAGATCATCGGCCAGCATTTCTCGCGGTTCTACACCGACGAAGAGCGCGCCATAGAGATACCCCGAATCGCGCTGGAAACCGCCGAGCGCGAAGGCCGATTCGAGGCCGAGGGCTGGCGGGTGCGCAAGGACGGCAGCACGTTCTGGGCGAACGTCGTGATCGATCCGGTCCGCGACCTCCAGGGCAATCTGATCGGTTTCGCCAAGGTGACCCGGGACCTCACCGAGCGCCGGGCGGCCGAACAAGAGCTTCGCACCAGCGAGGAGCGTTTTCGCCTGCTCGTCCAGAGCGTCACCGACTATGCCATCTACCTGCTCGATCCGACGGGGCGCGTGAGCAGTTGGAACGCGGGCGCCGAGCGGTTCAAGGGCTATGCCGCCGACGAAATCATCGGCGAGCATTTCTCGCGCTTCTACACCGACGAGGACCGGGCGGCGGGCATTCCGCGCATCGCACTGGAAACCGCCAGGAACGAAGGCCGATTCGAGGCCGAAGGATGGCGGGTGCGCAAGGACGGGACGCGGTTCTGGGCAAGCGTGATTATCGATCCCATCCGCAACGACGAAAAAGAACTGATCGGGTTCGCCAAGGTCACGCGCGACCTGACCGAGAAACGCGCGATCGAGGAGCAACTACGCCAGTCGCAGAAGATGGAAGCCGTCGGACAATTGACCGGGGGAATCGCGCACGACTTCAACAATTTGCTGACCGGCATCGGCGGCAGTCTGGAGATGATGAGCGTGCGGATGGCGCAGGGGCGCACCGCCGAACTCGACCGCTACATTCTGGCGGCGCAAGGAGCGGTCAAGCGGGCGGCGTCGCTGACGCATCGACTCCTCGCCTTTTCCCGGCGACAGACGCTCGACCCGCGACCGACCAACATCAACCGGCTGCTGAACGGTCTTCAGGACCTCATTCAGCGAACTGTCGGGCCTAGCATACCCGTTGAGGTGGTCGGCGTAAGCGGATTGTGGTCGACCCTGGTCGATCCGAACCAGCTCGAAAACGCTATCCTCAACCTTTGCATCAACGCGCGCGACGCGATGCCCGATGGCGGTTCGCTGACGATCGAAACCGCGAATAAGTGGATCGACGACCGCGCGGCGCGCCAGCACGACTTGCCCGTGGGCCAATACGTCTCGGTATGCGTAACCGACACGGGAACCGGCATGACACCCGATATCGCAGCCAAGGCATTCGACCCTTTTTTCACGACCAAGCCGCTCGGCCAGGGCACCGGACTCGGGTTGTCGATGATCTACGGCTTCGCGCGCCAATCGGGCGGCCAGGTCCGGATCTATTCTGAAGTCGGACTAGGCACGACGATGTGTATGTATCTGCCCCGCCATGCCGAGGACGCCCCGCCGGAGGACGATGCGGTGCCGCCGATATCGTTGGAACCGGTCGGCGAGGGCGAGGTCGTGCTGTTGATCGACGACGAACCGACGATCCGTATGCTGATCGCCGAAGTACTCAGCGAGGCGGGCTACGCGGTGATCGAAGCGCCCGACGGCGCAACAGGCCTGCGCATCCTGGAATCGAACGCCAAGATTGATTTGCTGATCACCGACGTCGGACTCCCCGGCGGACTGAACGGCCGGCAGGTGGCCGACGCGGCGCGGGTCAGCCGCCCCGACCTCAAGGTGCTGTTCATCACCGGCTACGCCGAAAATGCCGTGGTCGGCGGCGGGCGGCTGGAACAGGGCATGTTCCTTTTGTCGAAGCCGTTTCAGGTCGATTTGCTCGCCGGGCGCATTCAGGACATTCTCCGGCACTAACCCCCTGTCTCGATTGAAATTCGCTCCCGGGCCGGATTGCGTGGGTCGAACCGCGCCGGTATAGCGGCGTAATACACTTAAGCGGGCGGAGAGATTCTCGATGAAGACCAAGGTTTTGGTGCGGGCGATGCTGGGCGTCGCGGCGCTGGCGATTGCGATCCCGACGATCGCGCAGGTCGCCAAGGCGCGCTACGGCGCATTCGGCATCGACCTCAGCTCGCAGGACCCGGCGGTCAAGCCGGGCGACGATTTCTGGACCTTCGCCAATGGCGCCTGGGCCAAACGCACTGACATCCCTGCCGACAAGGGATCGATCGGGTATAGCCAGGTGCTGACCGACGAAGCCGAGACCAACGTCCGCAAGATCCTCGACGACATGGCGGCCAACCCCTCCGTCTACGGCGTGAGCGGCAAACAGGTCGGCGATTTCTACGCGAGCTGGATGGATGAGGCCGGGATCGAGGCGAAGGGCACTGCCCCGTTGAAGCCCTATCTCGATCGCATCGCCGCGGTGAGCGACTTGACCGCACTGCAGACCTTGTTCGCGACGACCGGTTATGCGTCGCCGATTGAGGTGGGAACGATTCCCAGCCTTGGCGACCCGACGCGCTACACCGCGGCGGTCGGCCAAGGCGGACTCGGCATGCCGCGTGACTATTACTTGCTGAAGGGCGAGAAATACGACGCCTACCGCGCGGCGTACAAGGCCTACGTCAAGCAGATGCAGGAACTGGCCGGTATCCCCGATGCCGCAGCCAAGACCGACGCGATCTTCGCGCTCGAAACCGCCATGGCCAACGAGCAATGGTCGCCCGAACAGAGCCGCGATATCGCCAAGCTCAACGATCCGCAGACGCTGGCCGGGCTGAAAGCCAAGGCGCCCGAGGTGGACTGGGCGCTGATGCTCAATACCGCCGGCCTCGATTCGTCGCCGACCGTCCTGATGACCAACAACACCGCACTGACTGCGATGGGCAAGATCATGGTCGCCACGCCGCTTCAGACGTGGAAGGACTATCTCGCGTTCCACTTCGTCAGCGACCACGCGACGTTCCTGCCCAAGGCGTTCGATGACGCGCAGTTCGGGTTCTACTCGAAGACACTGTCGGGCGTGGAAGTGAAGCGCGACCGTTGGAAGCGCGGCGTGCAGCTGACCAACGGCGCTCTCGGCGAGGCAGTCGGCAAGCTTTACGTCGACAAATATTTCCCCGCGTCGAGCCAGGCCAAGATGGCCGAACTGATCGAGAATCTGCGCGCCGCTTACAAGGATCGAATCACCAACGCGGCGTGGATGGATGATGCGACGCGCAAGGCGGCACTCGTCAAGCTGACGGCGTTCGAGCCGCGGATCGGCCATCCAGTCAAATATGTGGATTATACCAGCTTCGAGGTAGATCGTGGCGACCTGCTCGGCAACGTGATGCGGTCGGGCGAGTTCAAGCATCAACTCGATCTGCAGCGTTTTCCCAAGCCGGTCGACCGCACGTTGTGGTCGATGACGCCGCAGACGGTGAACGCCTATTACAATCCACTCGCCAATCAGATCACCTTCCCGGCGGCGATCCTGCAGCCGCCTTATTTCGATCCGAATGCAGACGCCGCAGTGAACTACGGCGCGATCGGCGCGATCATCGGCCATGAAATGGGGCACGGCTTCGACGACCAGGGCAGCCAGTTCGGCCCGACCGGCAAGTTCGAGAATTGGTGGACGTCGGCGGCCAAGAAGGCATACGAGGAGCATACCGCGGCGCTCGCCGCGCAGTACAATACCTACGAACCGATCCCCGGCACCAAGGTCAACGGCAAGCTGACGCTGGGCGAGAATATCGGCGACCTGAGCGGCGTCGAAACCGCGTATGAAGCGTATCAGCTGTACCAGGCCAAGCACGGCAAGGCGAAGGTGATCGGCGGGCTGACCGGCGACCAGCGCTTCTTTCTCGCCTACGCCCAAGCCTGGCAGCAGAAGCGCCGGGAAGGGGTCGCGCGACAATTGCTACTAGCGGACCCGCACTCGCCCGCCAAGTATCGCGTCAACGGCATCGTTCGGAACGTCGATGCCTGGTACAAGGCGTTCAACATCCAGCCGACCGACGCGCTGTATCTGCCGCCGGAAAAGCGGGTGCATATTTGGTAGGGTGCGGGCAGCCCGGATTTGCGTCCGCAAATCCGGGACTCGCCACGGCGGGCGGCGAGCCGCGCAGCCGCTCGTCCGACGGCGTGGCGTTAGCTAAGGTCGGGCCATGAGAGCGCTCGTCATCTCTGCGTTGGAGCCAAACTCCGCTGGCTGCGCGCTCACAGACATACCCGACCCCTTGCGCGGCGCGGGCCAAGTCCTGATCCGCGTCCGCGCGGCGTCACTCAACTTTCCCGACCTGTTGATGACCGAGGGTAAGTATCAACTCAAACCCGATCTGCCGTTCGTGGGGGGCATGGAGGTGGCTGGCGAGGTCATGGCGACCGATGCCGACAGCGGCTTTGCGATCGGCGATGCGGTGGTGGCGGGCACCCGACTGGGCGGGTTCGCCGAACTGGTGGCGGTCGATGCTAGGAGCGTCCGCGCCAAGCCCGCTAACCTCGATTTCGCCCACGCCGCGAGCGTCGGCGCAGCCTACAACACCGCCTACGTCTCGCTGGTGCGGCTGGCCAACATGCAGCCCGGCGAATGGGTCGTCGTCCACGGCGCAACTGGCGGCGTCGGGCTGGCCGCGGTCGATCTCGCCAAGGCGCTGGGGTGCCGCGTGATCGCCACGTCGCGCTCGGCGGAAAAGCTGGCGGTGGTAGCAGCTAAGTATGCCCCCGATGCCACCCTGATCGCACCGTGCTTTCGCGATGCGGTCAAGGGCCTGACCGGCGGCGGCGCGGACGTGATCTACGATCCGGTCGGCGGCGACGTGTTCGACGAAAGCACGCGCTGCATCGCGTTCGGCGGGCGATTGCTGGTGGTGGGTTTCACCTCGGGTCGGATCGCCAGCGTTGCGACCAACATTCCGCTGATCAAAGGCTTCTCCGTGATCGGCGTTCGCGCCGGCGAATATGGCCGGCAGTTTCCGGCCAAGGGCCGGGAGAACCAGGACGCGATCTGGGCGCTAGCGGCCGCGGGCAAGATCCGCCTGCGTGTCGATTCGCGCTACCCGCTGGCCGACTGGCGCGCCGCGTTCGAGGCGATGCGCGACAGCCGGATGGTCGGCAAGATCGTGATCGAGCCCTAGATCCCCGCGAACGACCGCAGCGCCGCGACGTTGGTGACGAGCACCGAACGGTAGAGCGGCACCATCCACTCGCGCTCGGCCAGCGCCAGGATGTGCCCGCTCGCCGACTTGCGGCTGAGCCCGCACATTTCGGCGACGTCGGCCTGGGTCGCCGCGACCACGCCTTCCGCATCGCAAAGCTGCGCCAGCCGTGCCGCAATCCTTTGGCGCGGGGTCAGGCACAGGTTGAGCGCCGCGGCATGCACCGCCGAGTCGAGCTGATCGTAGAGCAACGCGATCACCGCCGCCCAGGCCCCGGGCGCGCGATCGGCGATCCGCGGCAGCGCGATGTCGGGCACGAGCAACACGTGGCTCGCCCGCTGCGCCCGTGCCGTGACGATCCGCCGCCCGCCCCCGAACCGCCGCGACTGGCCGATCGCCTGGCCTGACCCAACCAGCCCGAGCAGCACGCCGCGGTCGGCGCCAGCGCTGACTTCCAAGCGGAGCACGCCGTCGATCACGAGGCACAGCCCGGGCTCCTCGTCGCCCTCGCTGTAGATCCATTGCCCCTCGTCAAGCGCGCGTGCGCGGCCCGCGGCCACCAGCGCCTCGGCCAGCGTGGCATCGAGCCCGGCGAACCAGCGTCCACGCTTCAGGGCGGTCATCACGTCCATTCGACAAATGCTACGATCGTAGCATTCGGTCGGCAAGCGGTCGGTTATCGTCGCCACATAAAAGGAGAGGGATTATGCACATCCAGCCGATCGCCGATCACTGCGGCGCCGAAGCCAGCGGGATCGACCTAAAGACGCTCGACGATGCCGGGATCGACGCGCTCAAGGCCGCCGTGTTCGACCGCGGCGTGCTGTTCGTCCGCGACCAGGAATTGACGCCGGAGGATCACATCGCCTTCGCGCGACGCTG
>JBDSWC010000020.1:0-37332 GCA_039926845.1 Sphingomonas sp.
TTTCTCGGTCGGTCGTGGCGACCGACGCGCAGCTTCCCCGACGGCCGCTACGGCGATCCGCAAGCATTGGGCATGGCGGCGTATATAGACTGCGCGATGGGTCCGCACATCGCGCCCGCCGGATGGACCGACATGAGCTTCAACGCCCGCGGTGGCGCGCGGATCGCCATCGAGCCCGAAACGGCGCGGTTTTACGAAGCGGGCAATACCGGTCCGGGGGCAAAGGGCATGCGACGCTCGCACCCGCTCGATTCTGCCTTACGCGCGCATTTTTTACAGACGGGACGATGGATATGATGTTTGGATTGATCACGGCGTTCTTGCTTCAGGCAGCGGCGCTCCCGCCCGCCGACCCGCCGGTCGTCAGGATCAAGCCCTCGAAAATCATCCTCGTCGGCGATTCGACGACGCAGGTGAACAGCGGCTGGGGCGGCAGCTTCTGCGCCACGCGTGTCACGTCGTTCGCGGCGTGCGCCAATCTCGGGCGCGGCGGGCGCAGCACCAAGAGCTACCGCGCCGAAGGATCGTGGGACCTTGCGCTCGCCGAGATGAAGATCCCCGGCTACGTCAACACCTGGGTGCTGATCCAGTTCGGGCACAATGACCAGCCGGGCAAGCCCGGCCGCTCGACCGATCTCGCCAGCGAATTCTCCGCCAATCTACGGCGCTACGCAACGGAGGTCCGCGCGGCGGGCGCCAAACCCATCCTGCTCACCCCGCTGACCCGACGTTTTTTCAAGAACGGCCAGATCACCCGCGACCTCGATCCTTGGGCTGACGCCGTGCGCAAGGTGGCAAAGGAAATGAACGTGCCGCTGGTCGATCTCAACGCTCGATCGGCGACGATCATCCAGGCGATGGGTCCGGCAATGGCGGGGCATTATTCGCTCGGCCTGCCCGATGCCGCGATGGTCGGCTCGGCGCTTGGCGGGAATAGCGGGGAAAAGCCCATCGGCGCGCCCACGCCGCCCCAACCCGCGCCGCCGCCATTGCCAGATGGGCTGCCCAGGGTTGGCGTTCGCGGCGATGCGTTCGACTATACGCACCTCAACCGCGACGGCGCCGACCTGTTTGCCGGCGTGGTCGCCATCGAACTCGCGATCGCCCTGCCGGAAATGCGCCCGATCCTGATCCCGTAGGATGCGCTCCTGCAAGGCAACGACGAACGAACTCGATGATCGCGAGAGGAGTTCGCTTTCGACCGACAATACCGCTGATGCCTAGAACGAGCCCTTGACCGTCAACGTGAAGATCGGTCCGACGCGCTGGTGCTGCCGTTCGAAAAAACTCACCGGCGTGACGTTGCGGCGGCCGGCATAGACCGTGCGATAAAAGCGCACGTGGCCGTTGTTGAGATTGAACACGTCGAAATTGACGTGGTTTTCGGTTCGACGCGTTCTCTTTATCTGCGCTTCGCCCGAACCGGTCGCGCGCTCAGTTTGGCGGTGATCGCGTCGAGTGCGGGATCGCGGCCAGCCAGATAGTCCGCCCAGGTCAGCGAAATGCGCACGTCCGGGGAAAGGTTGGGTGCATTCGCGTCCATGCAGTAGAGACCGCGCTGGCACGGCGCTCGAGAATAGCTGTGCGGCCCGTTGGCGAAATGCGCTGCGAGGCCCGAATTGGGCAGCAGGATATTGCCGCCTTCGGCCCAGAAATCGAGGCGGTCTCCGGCGGGCTCGCCGATCAGCACAACGTCGGGCAGCTCGCGCCACCGCGCAGCCGCCGCAATCCCCGCCGAAAACGTGGCGCGGCCGATGATAACAAACCGCGGTATCCCGTTCGTGCGTTCACGCAATGCCTTCATCAACTCGTCCGCGAGCTCCCCGTTGCCGCCCGTGTCAAAGCGCAGGTCGAGGACGAATGCCTTTACCGGGTTGGCGTCGAATGCCGCCAACAAGCGTTTGGCATAGTCCTTGGTGCTCTCGCCCGGCATATCGGCGGCGCGGTTGTACTGGAAATAGAGAATGCCCGAGTCCGGCAGGAACCGGTGCCAGTAATAATGCTCGGCATCCGACAAATAGAGCGGGACCGGGCCGCCTCGCTCTTTAGCGACCTGGCGCCAATCCGCATCCTTCACGGGCGTCGGAAGCAAGTCCCACCACGCCTCGACCGCCGCGTTGCTTTTGGCGAGCGGCAGTGGCTCGATCGCGGTGGTTCCGGCGGCGGCACAGTCCGCCAGCCTGAGAGTGACGCGATCGGCGCTATCGATCACGCCCGCGCCGTGCAGCAGATCCGGGCTCGCGAGCGTGTAGCTGCTCATATAGTCGCGCCATGTGGCGCTGCCGGCGTAAAGCGGGTCGACCGCGGCGCGCGCTTGGGAGATCGAGCGACTGCCGATCCTGGCGAGGCGACAGCCGAGCAATGCGCGCTGATCCGGCGCAGTCCGCACGATGCGGGGACCGTCCGGAAACCACCAAAGACGTAAGGGCAACGTCCGCACCTGCGTGCGTACTCGGACCAGATAAAGCCGTGTATGGGCGTTGTCGGCAAGCGCCATAGCCGCGGCGAAGCGCGCCATGATCTGCTGGTCGTCGAGGCGCGGCAGGTCGCGCCGGAGCCGCGCGACCGCGGCATCGAAACGGGCGCGGGTTGCCGGGGTGAAACTACGCTCGACCGTGGGCAGGCGCGTGGCGAACGCGTCGAGATCTTGCGACCACGCTTCGAGCCGGTTCGATGGCTTGGGATAGACCGGGATGCGACCGAGCGCGAAGGGCAACGTATCGCCCGCCTGACTGAGCGTGCCGACCAGCCTGCCGTCCTCAACCTTGCCGGCGAGCCGCAGCATATCGGCACCCGAACCGAGACTTGCGACGAACCCGTCGCCGTCGATCGTCACCGTGTCGAACTTCACCGTCTGACCCAGCACGAACAACGTTCCGCTGCTACCGCTGGTCCCATCCAGGTGGAGCAGCAGAAACAACGGCCAGCCCTTGACCCGCTGAGCTTCGCCTTCCCATTGGCCGACGACCATCGATTGAGGGGCGGCTGGTTGGACCTGAGCCGTCGCTACCGATGTCGAGCCGCGCGCGATAAAAAGCGCGCCGAGCGCCGCAATGAGGAGCGGGACGACGGGTCGAATTGGGTGGAGCGCCATACTTCGGTGTATCGCTGCATTAAGACAGTATGCAAGGATAATCCTGTGGTCGAAGGTCGCCGGCGTCGGTCGGCGATGTGCGCCACAAACAATGCGCTAAATACGCCCCTACCGCGGCGGGACGGTTGATGCCCGAATAACGATGGTGGCCGGAACGACGATCGGCGTTGCGACATTCTCTGCAGTGCCGACCCGTTCAGCGATGATGAGTTCGACGGCGCGCGCCGAGACCTCTGCGATCGGTTGAACGATCGCGGTCAGCGGCGGGTGCGTGAAACGAACGATCGGCGTATCGTCGAAGCTGATCAGCGACAGATCCGTCGGGACTTTGATTTCATTCTCTCGAGCGAATTCCAGCGTCGCCAGCGCCATCTGATCGTTGCTTGCGATGATCGCGCTTGGTGGTGCGTCGGAAAGGAGCAATTCGCGCGCCGCCACAGTGCCCGACGCATAGCCGAAGTCGCCCTGTGCCAGCAGCCCGTCGGTCGCCAGCCCCGCCGCCGCCATCGCGCGGCGCCAGCCGTCGACGCGCCAACCGCTGAGTTCGTAGTCATCGGGGCCGGCAATAAATCCGATCCTGCTGTGACCCAATTGGACCAGATGCTCGGTCGCCAGTCGCGCAGCGCGTTCGTCGTCCATCGTCAGGGCGAAGCCGGGGCCGGGCTTGATCGACCCGATCCGCGCAAAGCTGATCCGGTGATCGACCAGCAGATCGATGATCAGCGGATTTTCCGAATGCGGCGGGGTCAGGATCACGCCGTCGGGCTGGAGCGCGGCGATCGCGCCAAGCAATTCGCGTTCGATATGGTCGCTATGCGTGTCGACCAGCTCGACGATCATGCGATAGCCGTGCTCGGCACAGGTTAGCATGCCGCCGAGCAGCATCTGGTCGACCCAGTCGGTGCCTTCGCGCAACCGCCATGCCTCGATCGTGCGCTCGCGGTCGTTGAGCGCGAGGATCAGATACGAATGCGACCCGCCCATTCGTTGCGCGGCGATGGACGGCACATAACCGAGCTTCCGGATCGAGGTCTGCACCCGCTCCATCATTTCGGGGCGGACGTTGGGCTCCTTGTTGATGACGCGGCTGACGGTCTGCAGCGACACGCCAGCATCGGCGGCGACGTGCCTGATCGTGACGGTCTGCTTACGGCGCGCCATGCGGCTATGCCGTAGCGGCAGGCTGGGGCTGCTGTATACCGCAATATCGCGCGACATAGGCCGCGTGTTCGGGCAGCGACGCGACCGTGCGCGTGACGTTCTGGCGCAGCATCCCGAGCAACCGATCGAGCTCGTCGTCGCTGAGCTTTTCGGCGACCGGATGCCAAGCCCTGGGCACGATCCCCTGCCCCATCATCACTTGCACCCAGCTGTTTTCGGCAAACAATTCCTCGTGTCTGCGGAACACGCGGCCGGTTTCGCGGAACAGCTCGATCTTCTGCGCGAGCGTGTCGGGGATCGGCATATCCGCGCAATAGCGCCAGAACTCGCTGTCGCGGCGATCCGTCGCCTTGTAGTGCAGGACGAGGAAATCGAGGATCTGCCGCATGTCCTCGTTCTGCTGATCGTTGAATTCGGCGACGTCGCGCTCGCTGATCTCGCGATTGGGCATCATCCGCAGCAAGCGAAGCACCGCGCGCTGGATCAAATGAATGCTGGTCGATTCGAGCGGTTCCATGAACCCGCCCGACAGGCCGACCGCGATGCAGTTGCGGTACCATTGCTTGCGTCGCGCGCCCGCCGCGAAGCGCAGCACATTGGGCTTGGTCAGCACCTCCCCTTCGATATTGCCGAGCAAGCGGTCGAGCGCCTCGTCCTGACCGAGATAGCGGCTGCAAAAGACGATGCCGTTGCCGACCCGGTGCTGCAGCGGGATGCGCCATTGCCAGCCCGAATCGTGCGCGATGGCGCGGGTATAGGGAACGGCGGGCCCGACGCTTTCTGTTTGTAGCGCGATCGCGGAATCGCACGGCAGCCAGTGCGTCCAATCGTCGAATCCGGCGTGCAACGCGCCTTCGATCAGGAGGGCGCGAAAGCCCGTGCAATCGAGGAACAGGTCACTCTCGATCCGCGTGCCCGATTCGAGCACCAGTGCCGCGATGTCGCCGCTCTCGCCGTCGAGTTCGACGCTCGCGATCTTGCCCTCGACTCGCGTCGTCCCGTCACCCTCCGCCATCGTGCGCAGGAACTTGGCGTAGAGCGTCGAATCGAGCTGATAGGCGTAGTTCATGCCGTCGTCGGGCAGATGCGCGAACTTGCCGTCGAGCGCCGCGATCAGTTCGAGGCAATAATCGTCGTACGACTGGTCGTGCCCCTTAGTCAGGCCATAGAGCCAGAAATGCTGGAACCCCGCCGACCAGTGATCCTTGCCGGTCGCTCCGAACGAATGGAAATAGCGGTGCCCCGGCTCCTTCCAATTGTCGAACAGGATGCCGAGCTTGAACGTCGCGTTGGTCGCGCGCATGAAATCGGCTTCGTTGATCCCGAGCAGGCGGTTGTAGGCGACTAGTGGCGGAATCGTGGATTCGCCGACGCCGATCGTCCCGATCGCATCGGATTCGATCAGCGTCACTTCGACCGTACGCCCCATCGTCCGCGCGATCGCGGCAGCCGCCATCCAGCCGGCCGTGCCGCCGCCCGCAATGACGACGCGGCGCGGGTTCTGCATACCGGCACTCACTGGCTGAGTTGCCGCAGCAGGAAGGCGCGGATGCGGCCCGCAGTCTCTGGGTTCAGGGGAGCGAGAATGCTGCGTCCTTCCTCGGGAATGTGCGCGGTGACGTCGTCGCCGCCCTCGAACACGTAATAGTCGAACAGGTCGCGCCACCGCGACCTGGCGTCATCGGGCAAGTCGCGGATCGCGAGGATGGCGTGGTTGAGCGCATCCTGCGGCTGGCCGAGCCAGCGCGGCGTCTCTCGCCACCAGTAATTGACCAGGACGTTGAAGGGGTCGAGTCCCTCGACATGGTGCCACCACATCGCCGGAATGTAGAGCGCGTCGCCCGCTTCGAGCTCGGCGACTTGCGCGTGGGCGAGCGCATCGGCGAAACGCGGGTGCGCAGTGAGGTCGGGATTGTGGAAGTCGACCATGCTCACCGCGCGGCCCGCGGGCGTATTGTCGATCGGGCCCAGGTAGAGATTGCGGAACTGCTCGTGCGGAAACAGCGTGAAGCGCCGCCGCCCGACCGCCACACAGGCGAGATTGTCGGGAATGTCGTTATGCGCCGCGATCCGCGTGCGCGTTCCCATCCAGATACTGGAGAGGCACGTCCGATCACCAAGATCGACATGGTTCGCCTCATGCAGCCCGTCGAAATATTCGTGCAGGTCGATCGACGCGAGGTAGATCGGCAGCGCCTCATCGCCAAGTGCGTCGATCTTGGCGAAGATTTCGGGCAGCTTCGCGCGCGTCGTGCGGAAGTTCATCGCCATCGCGGCGTCGTAAAACAGGCGCCCGTCGCTCCCCGGCTCGCCGACCGAGACGGTGAAGGGCCGGTCGCGGCGGCGGCGCAGGATATAGTCCCGCGCGTCGCGTGCCGACTTCCTGCCCGCCTCGACCAGCGGCCAGTCCGCGATCAGACCGCGCACGACGAACGGGCCATTCGCTGCGCGGAGCTGCGCATCGAGTGCTTCCGGGCCGTCGATCGCAACCTCCGGAATGCGCGCGAGCGCGGCGAAGATGCCGGGATCGGCCTCAGCCATTGGCGTTCCGCTTGTTCTTGCGTGCGATCAGCTCGCGCAGCCGCCCGATCGAGGCGACCGCCATGAAGATCGGCATCAGATGATCGTCCGCACTCAGCTGGCCCAGCGCTTCCGCATCGAGTCTCGCCAGTCGTGCCTCGTCGATCACGTGGAACCCGACCAGCCGATTGGTCGACCCGTCGTCGAGCGTGATCTCCAGGCTGAACGGCTCGAGCAACTCGTGCCGCCTGAGCGCCGCGAAGAAATCGGCCGACGCGGCATAGCCCGCGTCGAGCGCGCCGAGCTGATCAATGGCCGCTTCGAGATAGGGTGTCGGCCGTCCGTCGTCGTCGAACACGCGCACGCCGTCGTCGCTCGCAGCGACACGCGAGCTAGCTAGGTCGACATGCACCTGGTTTCCGGCCTCGCCGGGCTTGCCGCCGATCAGGAAGGGCTGCGTGCGGATCGCGAATGGAATATAGCCCGCGTCCCATCGCGAACCGTCGAGGAACAGATTCTCCCCGTTCTCGAACCCGAACATAGCGAGTGCCGAGAAAGTATCCCGCTCGATGTCGCGCTGGAACAGGATCGGATAGTGTGCCTGCACTTCGCGGAATTCGTCTGGCATCGCCATGCAGCACATCACGGCGTCGCCCAGCGCAGCGCCGCGATCGGTGCGTACGCGCATGTCGCGATGGTCTTCAGGGGTCAGGACGGCATGGTCGGGCATCAGGAGATCAATTCCATCGCAGCAGGAAGCGACGCGGCACGCAGCGCATCGAGATAGGATCGGTTGGTCGGCAGGCTCGCCGCGAGCGAGCGCGAGCGCTGCTCGATCGGGGCCAGCGCGACCGGCGCACCACCCCGCACGTGTCCGCCGGCGGGCGCCGCAAACCCCATGCCGTAGAGCACGTATTGATAGCTCGCGGCGGGAAAGATCTCGTCGACAGCGGGTAAATCGGCGGTCGAGGGCGGCTGATGCTGCCAGACGCTCAGCAAATCGGCGAGCCGCGCGGGCACGCTCGCCGGGTCGCGATGGTCGCGCCAATAGAGTTCGTCGCGGCGACTCAACACGTAATGGAGCTTGAGGAACTCGACCACGCGATCCCAGCGATAGCGGAACAGCGTGTTGAAGCGCGCGGCATGGATCGGCATCACCTCACGCGTCACCGGGAAATTGTCGAGCAGGGCGTTGACCGACAGCTCGATCATCACGATCGCCGACGCCTCGAGCGGTTCGAGGAACCCCGCCGACAGCCCGATCGCGAGGCAATTACGTTCCCAGAACTTCGCGCGATGCCCGGAGGTGAAACCGAGCCGGCGGAAAGCAGGAATGTCGGTGAACCCGGCGCCGCGCAGATACGCCTCGAGCGTCGCCGCGGCCTCATCGTCGCTAGCGTGGCGCGACGAATAGACGCATCCCACGCCGCGCCGCGTCGGCAGCCCGATGTCCCAGATCCATCCTGCGGCGTGCGCGGCCGCGTTGGTCTGCGACGCGATCGCGCTGCCCGCCGCCACCGGCACTTGCACCGCCAGCGCGCGGTCGTTGAACAGTTCGCCGCTGCGGTCGATGAACTCGACGCCGAACGCGTCACCGATCAGCAGCGCGGCCAGCCCCGTGCAATCGACGAACAGATCGCCCGCAACCGCGCCGGTGTCGCGCGTCTGCACCGCCGCGATGTCGCCGCCGTCCGCACGCTCGACCGACACGACATGGTCGCGGACGTGCCGCACGCCGAGCCGATCGCGGCCATGCGCCGCCAGCAACGCAGCGAGCTTTCCCGCGTCGAGGTGATAGGCGTAGTTCAGCGCCCCGGCGTAATCGGGCATCGTACGTTGACGCGGAGCAAGGTCGCGCGCGCAGATCGCAGGTTGCGGGCACACAACCTCGGCGAACGGCCGCTCGCCCGGTTCGTGCTGCCATGCAGCGACCAGGTCGCGTGGGTCGCCCGCCGCCTGGGGCGTGAAGGGGTGGAAATAGTGATCGTCCGCCGCGCCCGTCAGCCAGCCATCGAAGCGCGACCCCTGCTTGAACGACGCATCGCAGGCGAGCAGAAACTCGGCCTCGCCGATCCCGATCGTTTCGAGCGTGCGGCGCATCGTCGGCCACGTGCCCTCGCCGACCCCGATCGTCGGGACGTCGGGGGACTCGATCAGCGTTACCGAAATTGGGGTTTCGGCGAGTGGGTCGCTGCGCGCGGCGATCAGGCAAGCCGCAAGCCACCCCGCGGTGCCACCACCGACGACCACGATACGGTTCACTCGCCTGTTCACCGGGGCTTCCAAATGCGTTTCCGACCCTCTGCCTCAGCGACCTGCCACCGGCCCGAAAAGAAAGCCACCCTCTTGGCGGGGGTGGCTTTTAGTGGAGGAAACGTCGAGGAGGGCGCCGGTCAGAAGGCGAACCTGACGCCCGCCGCATAGCGCGCATCCTGTCTGGTGACGAAGGTGACATTGCGATCCGAGCGGCGGTGGCCACGCCGGTCCGCCCCTAGCACGTTGATGCCTTCGGCGAAGACCGTCAGCCCGCGCATGAACGTGAAGCTCGCGCTGGCGTCCACCTGACCATAGGCTTCGGTATAGAACGGATTGTTCCCGCCCCCCGCCAGAAATTTGTCGCGCCAGTTATAGGCGACACGCGCTTGCAACCCGTTCTTGTCATAGAACAGCACCGCGTTAGCACTGTTCGATACGCCGTTGATCGCGAATTGCGTGATCGTGCCGGGCAACGCGTTGTTGTAGTCACGGTTGCTGTTGACGATCGTATAGTTGAGGATCGTGCCGAAGCCCGTATTCCAGAACGTGTGCGTGACCGCGAATTCGAATCCGTTGATCGTCGCCGTGTCATCACTGTTGAACGGTTGCGAGATGACGAACGGCACCAACGGGTCCGCGGCGGTGCCGAGAATGAAGCCCTGTGACGTCACCGTGCCTGGGTAGTTGATCGAGATATAATTAGAGATCTGGGCATAAGTGGCATTGGCGCCGAGCGCTGCGAGCGCCGCCGCATACCGCGGCCCCAGCGCGGGGTTTGTGACCCCCGGTGAGGTGACGGTCACCTGCGTTCTGCCAATGTAATTCGACACGTTCTTGTGGAAGTAGCCGACCGAAATGTAGCTGTCGGGCTTGTAATACCATTCGAGCGACACATCGATGTTCTTCGACTTGTATGGCACCAACCCGGGGTTACCTTGCCCGCCGGTGCCGCCGCCGATGCGGAATAGCTGGTCGAACGTCCGGCCGCCCTGCAACTGATCGTAACCGGCGCGCGTGATTGTATGGCTGTACGAGGCGCGGAACTTGAGGTTGTTCAACGGCTCGATGTCGAAGTCGATCGACGGCAGCCACTCGCTGTACGACCCCGAGAAGCTCGTGAAGCTGTTCTGCGTCGCATATAGAATGTTGAACTCGTTCGCCGAATTCTGGCGCGAGCCGACCGGGATCGGCACCAGCGCGGACGACTTGATCACCGTATTCTCGTAGCGGAGGCCAGCGATCAAATGGCCGGGGCGCGAGAACGCGTCGAACTTGCCGTTGACCTGGACATACGCCGACATCGTCTTTTCGCGGATGCGCCGGTCGGTGGTGAACGGCGTCAGGCAGTTCCCGTCGCCGCCGCAGATCGCGTAATTCTTGTCGAGGATCGAGACGAGTTGTTCGAAATTGTAGTTGTAAAAGGACGGGATCACCCCGGCCGCATTGGCGCCGTCGATCCCGCTGAACTTGTCCGGAATCGTGACCAGGTGGAAGATGTCGTCGGGTACGGTCGCGGCGCCGTTGGGCAAGCCGCCCCACGTGTCGTTCTGCAGCACGCTATAGGCCGACCGGACCTTGTTATCGAGATAGCCGAGGCCGAAGTCGATCGAGTCGAGGAAGCCCTGGTCGTGATCGTAGCGGCCCTTCAGCTGTGCCTGGTTGATCTCGTCCCTGAAATACGAGTTGCGGAACGCGTTGCCGGTCGGCGTGATCAGCGCCTTGTTGAGCCGGTCGCTCGCCGGATACATCGTGACCGAAATGACGGGCAAGTCCTTGTCGAAGTTGACCGTCTGGCTCTGAACGCCGAAGATCGCGGTGCCGACCGAGACGCTGTTGCCGTAAATGTTGTTCGGCTTCGATTCAGCGGTCGAATGGTGCGCGTCGAGCACGATCGTCACGCCGCCGGGCGCCTTCCACTCGATGTTGCCGCCGATCGACTTGTTCTCGCTGCGGTACGCCGTCAGCGCGCTCGAATAGGATAGATCCTTGCCCTCGTTGGCCCCGAAGCGTTCGGTATAGAAGACCGGACCCGCGACCGGTCCGTTGGTCCACGAACTCGACGTGTCGTTATGGTTGAACCAGATGCCGACATTGGCGTTGCGCGTTTCCACCGTCTCGCGCGAATAGGTATAGTCGAACGTCGCGGTCAGATTGTCGATCGGACGGAATTGCAGCGTCAGCTGGCCGTTGATGCGTTCGCGGTTGATGTCGTTGAGATCGTACGACGCGTTCTGCGGCACTTCGTAGACGTCGGTCGCCTTGGGCCGGTTGACGATGTTCGCCGCGCGCGGATCCGGCGCCATCGCCAGCGAGCCCCAATTGTTCTCGTTGCCCAAATAACCGTCGCGCCAGCCGACATTGGCGGTGTTCGAGCTCGATTTGCGCTTCTGGTACGACCCGGTCAGCAGGATGCCGACCTTGTCGTCGGCAAAGGTATCGCTGAAGATGCCCGACACTTCGGGCGTGATGTCGTTCTTGCCGTTTTGCGAGAGGTCGTAAACGCCCTTGGCCGAAATCGACCCGCGCAAGCCCGGCTTGTCGAACGGACGTGGCGTGCGGATGTTGATCGTCGAGCCGATGCCGCCCGACGGCACCGATGCGCGGCCCGACTTGTAGACTTCCAGCGCGGCCACGCCTTCCGACGCCAGGTTGGCGAAATCGAACGAGCGCGACGACGGCGCGCTGTTGCCGTCGCCGATCGTCGACGTCGGCATCGCGCGGCCGTTGAGGGTGACGAGATTGTATTCGGGGCCGAAGCCACGGACGGTGACGAACTGGCCTTCGCCGTTCGACCGGTCGATCGACACGCCGGTGATACGCTGGAGTGATTCGGCGAGATTGGTGTCGGGGAACTTGCCGATATCCTCGGCAGAGATTGCATCGACGATGCCCTGACCATCGCGCTTGAGCGCGATCGAGCTGCGCAAGCTGGCGCGGATACCGGTAACAACGATGTCGCTCGAATCGGCGGCTGGGGCCGGATCCTGCGCCTGAGGTGCGTCCTGCGCCGCCGCTACATGAGGGGCGGCCGCGATCGCCACGATCGACACGCCCAACAACAGCCGCGACAGTGAGCTGGCCTGAAAGCCCCGCATATCCATCCCCTACGTACAGCACGATCAACGCCGCGCTTTGATTGAGAACGTTCACATGTCTCTTTGCGTTTTTCGTGTCAAGTCCGTCATGATTGATTGACAGCAATGTTCGGCGATGGGTTGAGAACGTTCTCAAACTGTGCTGTTTGTGCCGCACAATCGGCGTCCGACGCATCGGGCACACGAGATAGCGGCGTCCGCGGGGCGCCGAATCAGGGGAGATGGAATGGCGAAACGGATCGCAGCGATGCTGCTCGGCGCGTCGATCGCGGCCATGGTCGGCACGCAGACCTTGCTGGCGCGCGACGCCGCGCCGGCTGCGAAAACCAGCGACGCGCGGGTACGCGCCCAGGCGATCGTCGCGCGGATGACGCTCGATGAAAAGATTGCGCTGGCCCACGGCCTGTTCCCGCCCCGCGCCAAGGGCAAGACGGCCAACGAGCTGATCCCCTCGGCCGGCCATATAGACGGCATTCCGCGGCTCGGCGTGCCGCTGATCCGGGAGAGCGACGCGTCGCTCGGCGTCGCCAATCAAGTCGAGCAGCGCAAGGGCGACGTGGCGACCGCCCTGCCTTCCAGCCTTGCCACCGCCGCGACCTTCGACCCCGAGATCGCGCGCGCCGGCGGCGCGATGATCGGCGCCGAAGCGCGTGCCAAACGGTTCAATGTGCTGCTCGCGGGCGGCGTCAACCTGACGCGCGACCCGTCCAACGGGCGCAATTTCGAATATCTCGGGGAAGATCCGTTGCTCGCGGGCGTAATGGCTGGTGCGCACATCCAGGGCGTCCAGTCGAACCGCATCGTGTCGACGATCAAGCATTTCGCGTTGAACGCGCAGGAGACCGGGCGCCACGTGCTTGACGCGCGGATCGACGAGGCGAGCCTGCGCGAGAGCGACTTGCTCGCATTTGAGATCGCGATCGAAAAGGGCAATCCCGGATCGGTGATGTGCGCGTACAACAAGCTCAACGGCGACTATGCGTGCGAGAACGACTGGCTGCTCAACAACGTGTTGAAGCGCGATTGGGGCTACAAGGGATGGGTGATGAGCGACTGGGGCGCGGTCCATTCGACCGCCAAGGCCGCCAATAACGGGCTGGATCAGCAATCGGGACAGGAACTCGACACCGCGATATTCTTCGATGCGCCGCTGCGCGAGGACGTCGAATCGGGCAAGGTGCCGATGACGCGGCTCGACGACATGGTCGTGCGCTACCTGACCGGGCTGATCGAAACCGGGCTGTTCGACAACCCGGTGTCCGACAAACTGATGCCGATCCCCTACGCGAAGAACGCCCTAGTCGCCGAACGCGCGGCGGAAGCCGGGATCGTGCTGTTGAAGAACGAGGGCAACATCCTCCCACTCACCGGGGTGAAGCGGATCGTCGTGATCGGCGGGCGTGCCGATGTCGGCGTGCTGTCGGGCGGCGGGTCCAGCCAGGTGCGCTCGGTCGGCGGTGCACCGGTCGAGATTCCGCTCAGCACCGGCGCGGCGGCGTCGTTCGCGCGGATCACCTATCACGCCTCGTCGCCCCTCAAGGCGTTGCGCGCGGCGATGCCCGGCGCGATCATCACCTTCGTCGATGGCCTAGACAAGGAGGCAGCCGCCGAGGCGGCGCGCAAGGCCGATCTGGCGATCGTATTCGCGACGCAATGGACCACCGAGGCGCAGGACGTCCCCAATTTGTCGCTGCCCCATGGCCAGGACGCGCTGATCGACGCCGTCGCGGCCGCCCAGCCGAAAACGGCCGTGGTGCTGGAAACCGGCGGCCCGGTGCTGATGCCTTGGCTCGACCGCGTTCCCGCGGTGGTCGAGGCCTGGTATCCCGGCCAGCGCGGCGGCGAGGCGATCGCCAACATCCTGACGGGCAAGGTCAACCCGTCGGGCCGCTTACCGATCACCTTCATGGCGAGCCCCGACCAGGCGTCGCGCGCTGCTGTCGTCGGCCTCGACAAGCTCGCGGCGCTGGACGCGCAGGCTGCCGCCGACCCGGCCAACGCCGGCAAGTATCAGCTCAAGACCTATCCCGTCGACTATGTCGAGGGGTCGGACGTCGGCTATCGCTGGTATGAGAAGAAGCGGCAGACCCCGCTGTTCCCGTTCGGCTACGGCCTCAGCTACACGAACTTCGCGTACGGCAACCTGACCGTCAGTGGCGGGAAGACGCTCAGCATTTCGTTCGAGGTGGTCAACAGCGGCAAGCGCGCCGGCGCCGACGTGCCGCAACTCTATGTCGCGCGCGACGGGACGGACAAGCCGATGCGGCTGGCCGGATTCCAGCGCGTGACGCTAAAACCGGGTGAGGCGCGCCGCGTCACGCTGACCGCCGAACCGCGCATCGTCGCCGATTACGATACGTCGTTGCCCGGGTGGCGGATCAAGGGCGGTGCGTATCGCGTAGCGTTGGCGCGCAACGCCACCGACCGCGGCATGACGACCACGGTCAAGCTCGATGCGGCGACGATGAAGCCCTGACGCGCACGGAGTGCGTTGCCGATCGTTGCCGGCGGGCGCACAACCCGTCGGTCGATGACGATCCGTTCCGCCCCCCCGTCGTCCGCGGACGGCAACCGCTCGTTCGGGTTCCTGCTGCTCTATGCGATCGCCAATGCCGGCGGCGTGATCGGCTTCCTGCCGTTGCTCACGTTGTTGCTGCCGATGAAGATCGAGGCGGTGGCGGGCGACGGGCGGATCGGGGTGATCACCGCGACCGTGATCGCAGGCTCGACCGCGGCCGGCCTGTCCAACATTCTGTTCGGCTGGTTGAGCGACCGGTCGGTAGCGCGCGGCGGCGGTCGGCGGCGCTGGGTTGCGGGCGGGCTGGTGGCGACCGCGATCTCCTATGCCTGCATCGCCGTCGCGCCGACCGCGGGCGCGATCATCCTGGCGACGGTCCTGCTCCAGGCCGCGCTGAACGCGATGCTCAACCCGCTGGTCGCGATCATGGCCGACGAGATTCCCGACGGGCAAAAGGGGCTGACCGGCGGACTCAATGCGCTCGCCAACCCGGTGGCGTCGGCCGTCCTGGCTATCCTGGTGAGCATGAGCTCGCTCGGGGAGTCTTCCCGGCTCGCCATCGTCGTCATCGTTTTCTTCGGCTGCGTCACGCCGCTGCTGACGGTGCGCAGCCATCCGGTGCCGATCGTCGATCAGCCGCGCGCGGCGGTGACGGCGCTCCGCCGCGACCTGATCGTCGCCTGGGCCTCGCGCTTGCTCGTCCAGGTCGCTGGTGTCGTGCTGCAACTCTACCTGCTCTACTATTTCGAGAGCATCGCGCCGAATGACGGTCTGGCCGCGCATATCGGCCACTTGCTGACGGTCTCGTTTGTCGTGGCATTACCGATCGCCGTGCTAGTCGGGCGGCTGTCGGACGGGATCGACCGGCGCAAGCCCTTCCTGCTCGCCGCCGCGATGCTTGCGGCGATCGGCCTGCTCGGGATGGCATTGGCGACAGACTGGACCAGCGGCGCGATCGCGTTCGGCATCTATTCGGTCGGGTCGGGCATCTTCCTGCCGCTACAGGCCGCCTTCTCGATGCAGTTGCTGCCGGACCCGCACCATCGCGGGCGCGATTTGGGGCTGCTCAACCTGACCAACACGCTGCCGTCGTTGCTGGGACCGCTGCTGACCTGGTCGCTGGCGACGCCGCGCGATTTCCGGACGCTGATGCTCGTGCTGGTCGTGCTGACCCTGTGCGGCGGGCTGGGAATGCTGGCGGTGCGCGGGCGCCGTTAGGGGTAGGCGACGAGCACCTGCTTGATCGCGCCGGGGCGCGCCGCCTCACCAGCATCGTTGACGATATGCGCGATCGTCCCCTTGCCCCCACCGAGCGAGATCGTCGTGATGTTGGCGAAGCGCACCCCGGGCTTGCGTGGGGCCTCGATCGCGCTTTCCAGCACGATGCTGGGGTCCGCCGTAAAGTTAGAGTAGATCCCCATCGCAATCGCTTGGTGATCCTCGACCGCGTCGGCCACCTTGTATGCCGCCCAACCGCGCGTCGTTCCGGCCATATAGGCCGCCTGGTTGGGCGGGTCGTACGGCAGTTCGTTCTGGTAGAACCAGGTCCGCCCGCGCTCGCCGTTCCACAGCGTCTGGTATTTCTCGAAATGCTCGACGAACAGCGCCGACATCGTCACGTCGTCACCGTTCACCACCAGCCCCTGATTGGCGACGTTGACGCTCCAGCCGACATGCACCGGCCCGTTGGGGCGGTCGCCGTGATCGGCGCGCCAGATCCACATATGGTCGCCGATGACGTGGTGGCTGTTGACCTCCAGGCATGTGTCCGCAGTGCCGAGCGTCGCGCCGCCGACGCGGAAGAAGACGTCGGACAGCGACGTCGGATTGGCGCGGTGATCGCGGTTCGATCCGCGCGGGCCGATCTCGACCAGCACTGGCGACATCACCGGCCCCGCGTCGATCAGCAGCCCGGCGAGCACGACGCCCGGCACGTCGGCAACCACGATCGCCTTGCTCCCGCCCTCGGGCAGCAACGTTGCAAGGCCCAACCCGAGCACGATCGTATTGGCCAGATCGATCTTCAGCGGCTGATCGACGCGGTAGATCCCCGGCGTCAGCAGCAGATGTTGACCGCGCGCCAACGCCGCGTTGATCCGGCGCACCGGCATATGGGGCCGGGCAAGGAAGAAGCGCGACAGCGGGATCGACGTGCCGCGCGGATTGCCGTCGCCCCAACTCGTCCCGCGCGCATCGCGGCGCACCGCGGGCACGAACACCGCCCATGCCCCCGCCTTCGTGACGTAGAGGAACGGCTTGTCCCGCATCACCGGCACGGCCGCGACGCTGGTGTAGGGCGGCTTGGGAAAGCTCGCCGCTGGCGCGCCCTCGACCCCGATGAACATCATGTTCCAGTTCGATCCTTCCCAGCCGCCGATCTCGCTGTTGCGCGTGAACCATTGCTGCTGGCTGCCCGAACGGATCGTGCCGTCGACCCGGCAATCGGCCATGAACCCGCCGCTCGACCAGCCGCCATCGTCGAGCGCCAAATCGCCGCGCAGACGCACCCGGCGATAGGGTGCGGCCTGCGACACCGCCCAGCGATCGGCGCCGTCGGGCGGGCTGACGCTCAGATTTTCGACCCCGCGCCAAAAGTTATCGAGCGCCATGCCCTTGAGCCAATCCGCCTCGACATGGACATGGCCGTCGATCGTCACATCGCCGGGCAATATGCCGAGCCCCAGGACTTGGGTGAAGAAGCCGACATTGATGTCGAGGTCGTAGCGGCCGGGCTTGAACAGGATGGCGTGACGCTGGTCACTGAAATGCGCACGCTCCATCGCCGCGAAGATCGCGTCGAGCTTCGCCTGGACGGCGGCGCGCGGCATCGACGGGTCGATGACCAGCACATTGGGACCGAGATCGGGATCGCGCACCGCTCTCGCCGGACCCGCGATCGCCATGCCGGCGAGCCCTGCGACGATCGAACGCCGCGTCGGGTTGAACGTCATACTCCTACTCCCCAATCGACAGGAACCCGGTGATCGTCAGCCGCCCAGCCGCCGGGTCGGGCGACAGCGCCGCGTCGGGTCTGATCGCGCCGCTATGGAGCAGGCAGCTGCGGTAAAGGAGCGCACGATTGTAGCACGCCTCGACCAGCATCGTGCGCTCGAACAGCAGCGTATCGTCTGCGATATAGGCCGCGGACGGCGGTCCGCCGTGGCGCAGTTCGGCAGCGAGTTGGTCGGTGTAGATCGCCGCACGACGCTCATCGACCGTCTCGAACCCGGTCGAGCGGTGACGGAAGAACGCGGTGCCGTCGCCGCCCTCAGGCGACAGAAAGTGGATCAGCGCGATGCGGTTACGCGCATGCGCGTCGCAATGCGGCAAACGCTGGCCGATCGCCAAATCCTCCGGCCGCGTGGTGACGATCGAATAGCTCGCATCGATCACCTCGACCGGACCTGCTTCGCCGAATGCGTCGGCCAGCACCGCCGCAATGTCACGCAATTGGGTCGGCAGGTAATCGTCGGGCAATGGCGCGCGAAGGCCGGGATAATAGTGCGCCGCCGGACCGAACTCGGCGCCGATCGCAAAGGCGCGCAAGGCGTCCGGGTCGGCGGCGAAGTCGTCGATCACCACCAGCGGCTCACGCTCGCGCCCGATATACTCCACGCCGATCTTCACCGCGCCCAGTATCGCACGTAATCGACCGTCATGCGCTGCGGCAGCGCGGCGTCGTCGACGCCTTTCGCTCCGCCCCAATCCCCGCCGATCGCGAGGTTGAGGATCAGATTGTACGGCCGCACGAACGGCCACGCGCCTCTACCGCCCGGTTGGTCGTTGGCGACGCGCATATAGCCGCGCCCATCGACCCCGATCAGGATCGCAGCAGGCCACCAGTCGAACTGGTACGAATGAAATTCGGTGCACGCCGACGCCACCGCGATCTCCGCCCCGCGCTGCGTGCCGAGGCGGTGGTTGAATAGCCCGGTGTGGAGCGTCGCATGCACCACATTGGGTTGCCAGCCGACCATCTCCATCAGGTCGATCTCGCCCTGGTCGGGCCAGGTACCAGTCGATGGCAGCAGCCAGACGGCCGGCCACGTGCCGCGCGCGCACGGCAGCTTGGCGCGCACCTCGTAGAAACCGTAGCCCCGCGCCTCGCGGCTGACGAGCTTGGCCGAGCTATAGGCCTGCCCGCCATAGTCGCGCATCGCCGACAGCTTCTCGCGCCGCGCTTCGATCACCAAGGTGCCGGCTTCGATCCGCGCATTCGCGGGTCGCGCGGCGGCGTAATATTGCAGCTCGTTGTTGAACCAGCCCTGTTTGTTGCGCGACGTGTCGAAGCGCCAGTTGCGGGTGTCGATCGTTTTGCCCTCGAACTCGTCGGCCCAGTTCGGCGGGGCGGGCGGTGGCATCATCGGCACATCGACCGAATAGTTGGTGGCCGCCAGACTGGCCGCCTGCGCGATCACCAGGGCTAAACCCGCCATTCGATCCTCTCCTTGCCACCAGCATTGTGAACGTTATCATCTCCTCAAACAAGGAGAGGCTGCATGGATCGGCGAAGCGCAGTGGCGACGATCGTGACGGGGCTTGCTGCGCCCGGAATTTCATGGGGCAGGCCCGCTCCGGGGTTCACCGTTAGCAAAACGCGGATCGACTCGGCGTTGCGCCAGATGGTCGCGGCCAGGCGCGCAGTCGGGGCATCCGCGCTGGTCTGGCAAGGCGGCGCGGAACGCTATTTCGGCGCGTTCGGCGACGCCGATCGTGAAGCCAAGCGCCCGATGGCGCGCGACACGCTCGTCCAGATCTTCTCCATGACCAAGCCGGTCACCGGCGTTGCGTTGATGCAATTGTGGGAACAGGGCAAGTTCGGGCTCGACGACCCGCTGGCGCGCTACCTGCCCGCGTTCGGCGGCGTGAAGGTGCTCGGCAACCCCGGGCCCGACGGCAAACCAGTGCTGCGCGCGCCGGCCCGCCCCATCGCGATCCGCGACATCATGCGCCACACCGCGGGCTTCTCCTACGGCATGCGCGACACCGCCGCCGACAAGATTTTCCACGACATCAACCCGATCGCGCTGACCAACAGCCTCGACGACTTCGGCGACAAGCTGGCGAAGGTGCCGCTGTTGTTCGATCCCGGCGCCGAGTGGAGTTACAGCACCGGCGTCGATGTGCAGGCGTTGCTGGTCGAGCATCTCACCGGCGAGGCGTTCGAGCCGCATGTGCGCAAGGCGATCCTCGACCCGCTCGGCATGAAGAATACGGGCTGGACGCAGCCCGCGGATCGACTGTCGCGCTTCGCCGCGAGCTATACGAAGCAAGCCGACGGCACGCTCGCGCGCATTCCTGACGAAAAAGCGCGCGCGCTCAATTTCGGACCGCGCCGGCTGACGATGGGCGGCGCGGGCCTCGCCTCGACGCTCGACGACTATATGCGGTTCGCGCGGATGCTGCTCGGGCGCGGGACGCTCGACGGCACGCGCATCATCAAACCGTCGACCGTCAGGCTGATGTCGACCGATCAGCTCGACCCGCGCATCACGCGACGCTTCTTCCTCCCCGAAAAGGGTGCGGTGGGTTTCGGGCTCGATTTCGCGGTCCGCACCGCGCAGCCGCGAACGGCGGCCGAGAATCGCGGCACCGTCGGCGAATTCTTCTGGGATGGCGCAGAGACGACGTTGTTCTGGGTGGATCCGGCGAACGACATGGCGGTCGTGTTCTTCGTCCAGGTGACTCCATTCGACGGAACGCTGCACCACGACATCCGCGCGGCGGTGTATGGCAAAGACTATGTTGGTCCCCCCGGCGACTGAGCGTCGATTAGACTAACGGCGGCGTTGCACCGCCCATGGCTCGCTCACCCCCGCTCGGCTAGCTTGCGCTCCCACGCCAGTGCGTCGCGGACGATCTGGTCGAGATCGTCATGTTGCGGCCGCCACGGCAACGTCGCCAGGATCCGGCGATTGTCCGACACCAGTTCGGCCGAATCGCCCGGCCGGCGGGGGCCGATGACGCGCTTGATCTCGCGATTGGTCACGCGGTCGACCGCGTCGAGCACCTGCATCACCGAATAACCGTGGCCATAGCCAGCGTTCATCGTCAGGCTCTCGTCCGGCTCGGCGATCAGTCGGTCGAGCGCGTGGACATGCGCCGCCGCCAGGTCGCTGACATGGATATAGTCGCGCACGCCGGTGCCGTCGGGGGTCGGGAAATCGGTGCCGAATACGTCCACATGGTCGCGCTTGCCCGTCGCTGCCTCAACCGCGACCTTGATCAAATGTGTCGCGCCCGCGGTCGATTGCCCGGTGCGGCCCTGCGGGTCGGCGCCAGCAACGTTGAAATACCGAAGCGCGCAATAGTTCATCGGATGCGCCGCCGCGACGTCGCGCAGCATCGCCTCTGTCATCAGCTTCGACGTGCCATAGGGATTGATCGGGATCGTCGGATCGTCCTCGGCCACGGGGATGCGCGCGGCGTTGCCGTAGGTCGCGGCGGTCGAGCTGAAGATGAAATGCTTCACCCCCGACACGACGGCGCTTTCGATCAGCGCGCGGCTCGCGACGGTGTTGTTGCGGTAATATTTGAGCGGATCGCTGACCGATTCGGGCACCACGATCGACCCGGCGAAATGCATCACCGCGACGACATCGTGGTCGCGCATCGCGCCGCGCACCGCGTCGTCATCCTCGATATTGGCACGGACCAAAGTAGCGCGCGGGTCGATCGCCCAGGCGAACCCGGTGGTCAGGTTGTCGACGACCACGACGCTCCATCCGTTATCGAGCAGCGCCAGCACCGCATGGCTGCCGATATAGCCCGCGCCGCCCGTGACCAGCACATTGCCCTTGCTCATGGCTCGCATCCCTTTGTGTCGGCGCAGCCCCTACCTATATCTACGGCATATTGAAAAGGAGCGAATGATGGCGACCGAATATGCGACGCTGGCCGGCGGCTGCTTCTGGTGCACCGAAGCGGTGTACAAGGACGTGATCGGGGTCGAGAGCGTCGAGAGCGGCTATATCGGCGGGCACGTCGCGAACCCGACCTACAAGCAAGTGTGTGGCGGGGACACCGGCCATGCCGAAGCGATCAAGGTGGGGTTCGACGCGAGCCAGGTCACCTATGCCGACCTGCTCGACATCTTCTTCGCGACGCACGACCCGACGACGCTCAACCGCCAAGGCAACGACGTCGGCACGCAATACCGCTCGGCGATCTTTCCGGTGGATGCGGCGCAGCACGCGGAGGCCGAGGCGGCGATCGCGCGCAACGCGGCGAATTGGCCCGCGCCGATCGTCACCACCATCGAGCCCATGGCCGAATGGTATCCCGCCGAGGACTATCACCAGGAATATTGGGAAGGCGAAGGCCAGCGAAACCCCTATTGCCTCGCGGTGATCCCGCCCAAGCTGCAGAAGCTGCGCAAGAGCTTCGCGGCGCGGTCGAAGGCGGTGAGCGAGACCGCCTAGTCGGCGGTATACGCCGCCCGGCGCAGGCGGTCGTTGATCGCCTCGCCGATGCCGTGCTCGGGAATCAGCGCGACCGCGATTTCGGGTCTGTCCGACGCGTCGGCCTTGTGCAGCAGGTCGAACAGCCGCGTCGCCGCCTCGGTCAGGTCGCCGCTTTCCGACAGATTGTCGTCGCCGGGCACGTCGCCGAACCCGATCATCCATTCGCTGTCCGCCGGCACGCGCGCGTCGATGCGGAGCGGCTTGCGCGGGGCGTAGTGCGACAAGAGTTGGCCGGGCGCCTCGATCTTGCCCGTTGCATCGGCGCCGGTGTCGAAGCGATCGACCTTATGCTTGCCGTCGGACAGGGCCGCGAGCACTTGCGCGCCGGTAATCGGGCCATGGCGCAGGATGCGCGTCATCCCGAACACTTCGCGCACGATCGTGGACTCGATCCCCTGCCGCGTCGGGCCATCGTCAAGGATCAGCGGGATGCGCCCGTCGAGGCTGTGCGCAACATGCTCGACGCGGGTCGGGCTGATCGTGCCCGACGCGTTGGCCGACGGGGCGGCGAGCGGCTTGCCGCACGCTTCGAGCAGCGCGCGCATCGCCCGGTGCGCGGGCACGCGGATCGCGATCGTCTCGAGCCCCGCCGTCACTAGCGAAGCGATTCCCGACGACGGCTTGAGCGGCAGGACCAGCGTCAGCGGCCCCGGCCAGAACGCCGCGGCCAGCGCCTCGGCGCGCGCGTCGAACGCCGCAAGCTTCTTCGCCGCGGCGATGTCGAGGACATGGACGATGAGCGGATTGAAGCTCGGCCGGCCCTTCGCGGCGTAGACCCCGGCCACCGCGGTGCCGTCGGTCGCGTCGGCGGCGAGGCCGTAGACCGTCTCGGTCGGCACCGCGACGCACGTGCCCGCCGCGATCAGCGCCGCCGCTTCGGCGATATTGTACTTGTTGTACGGCAAGATTCGGGTGTTTGGCGCGTCCATCCCTCGCGGCTATAGCGCGGCGGACTCAGAGAGGAAGCCGATGCCGTTCACCCCCGCCGTCCGCGAACAGCGTTTCGTGCTCGATACCATCGCCCGGATCGCCGATCTGGCCGCGACCGAGCGGTTCGAAGCCGCGACACCCGATCTGGTCGATGCCGTGCTCGAAGGCGCAGGCGCGTTCGCCGCGGGGGAATGGGCGCCGCTCAATCGCGCCGGCGACACCGATGGCCCGAAATGGACGCCCGAGGGCGTGAAGATGCCCGCGGGCTATCCCCAGGCGTATCGCGACTATGTCGAGGGCGGCTGGGGCACGATCGGCGCGCCGGCCGACTTCGGCGGGCAAGGGCTGCCGTTCGTGCTGGCGAGCGCGGTGCTCGAGACGCTGGGCACTGCGAACATGGGCTTCGCGCTCGCGCCGACGCTGACGGTGGGCGCGATCGAAGCGCTGCTCCACCATGGCACGCCCAAGCAGCAAGCCGCCTACCTGCCGCACCTCGCGACCGGCGAATGGACCGGCACGATGAATCTGACCGAGCCGCAGGCGGGCAGCGACGTCGGCGCGCTCAAGTCCCGCGCCGAACCGGTCGGCGACGGCACCTTCAGGATCAGCGGCACCAAGATCTTCATCTCGTTCGGCGACCACGACATGGCCGATAACATCGTCCATCTGGTGCTGGCGCGGACGCCCGGTGCACCCGAGGGAACACGCGGCATTTCGCTGTTCCTCGTCCCCAAATACCGCCTCGATGCCGAGGGCAAGTCGGGCGACTTCAACGACGTTCGCGTCGTGTCGATCGAGCACAAGATGGGCCTCCACGCCTCACCGACATGCGTGCTGTCGTTCGGCGACAACAACGACTGCATCGGCGAGCTGATCGGCCCGGAGAACGGCGGCATGCGCGCGATGTTCACGATGATGAACAATGCGCGACTCAACGTCGGACTACAGGGCGTGCAGGTCGCGGAGGCCGCGACGCAAAAGGCGGTCGAGTTCGCCCGCGACCGCATCCAGTCCGCCCGTGCGGGTTCGCCTGACAAGAAGCCGGTCGCCATCATCGAACACCCCGACGTGCGCCGCATGCTGATGCGGATGAAGGCGCAGACCCAGGCGGCGCGGGCGTTGGTCTATCTGGCGTCGAGCATGGTCGACCGTGCCGATACCGACGAAGCCGCGAAGGACCGGCTCGAAATCCTGACCCCGCTGGCCAAGGCGCACGCGACCGACCTCGGGAACGAAGTCGCAAGCCTCGGCATCCAGGTCCATGGCGGGATGGGGTTCATCGAGGAAACCGGCGCCGCGCAATTCTTTCGCGACGCGCGGATCACCCCGATCTACGAAGGCACCAACGGTATCCAGGCGGCCGACCTGGTCGGACGCAAGCTCGGCCTGTCGAACGGCGCGGCGTTCGCCACGCTGATCGCCGACATGCGCGCCGAATCCGACGCTGCCGCGTTGCGCGCGCTGGTCGATGCGTGTGACGATGTTGGTCGCCGTCTCGCGGTCGCCGACGCCGACGACCGGCTCGCGGCAAGCTACCCCTTCCTGACGATGCTGTCGGTCGCCGTGTGTGGCTGGCTGATGGAACGCCAGAGCCGCATCGCCGCCGATGGCGACGACGATTTCAGCCGCATGAAGCGCGCGGTCGCTGCCTTCTATGTCGAGCAGATCGTGCCCGAAGCGCTCGGACTGCACGCCGCCGCCACCGCACCCGCCGCCAGCCTCTACGAACTGCCGGCCGACCTGTTCGCAGCATGACCTTCGACCTCGACGCGTATCTTACGCGCATCCGGCTGCCCGCTCGACCCACGCTCGACGATTTCGGGCTTGCCGCGGTGCAACGGATGCATCGGCTGGCGATTCCATTCGAGAATCTCGACATCCGGCTCGAGCGGGGCATCCGCATCGACAGCGAGTCGGTGTTCGCGAAACTCGTGACCGCCAAGCGCGGCGGCTATTGTTTCGAACAGAACCGGCTGTTCCTAGACGCGCTGACGGCGTTGGGCTTTGCCGCGCGCCCGTTGCTCGCGCGCGTCTGGCTCGGCGCGAGCGAGACGCCGGGGCATACGCACATGCTGCTGTTGGTTACGATCGACGGCCGGGCATGGATCGCCGATGCCGGGTTCGGCGGCAGCTATTGCCCGCCGATGCCGCTCGTCGACGGGGCGGAAGCCGAGTCACTTGACGGCGCGACGCACCGGCTGACGGTAGACGATCGCGGCTGGGTGCTGTCGCGCAGCGGCCATCCCGGCGCGACCGACGGGCGCGGCCCTCAGGAGGGCTGGGCCGATCAATACAGCTTTACACTCGCCGACGTGGCGCAGGCCGATCTGGCGATGTCGAACCATTGGACCGCAACCGCGCCCGGCACGCGCTTCCTCGATCTCGTGGTCGTCAGTATCGCGCTGCCCAACGGCTTCGCCAGCCTGACCGATCGCGCCTACAAGCACCACGTCGCTGGTGAGGACACCGCCGCCACGATAGACGACTCGCGTGCCTATCGCGAGCGGCTCAGCTCAATGTTCGGAATCGATTTGAGCGCCGGCGACGTCGCGGCACTCGGACTGTTCTAGGCGCGCTCGCGCTCGATCAGGTCGGTGGCGTCGAGCCCGAGCAGTTCGATATGCTCGGCGATTCGCGGCCACTGATCGTTGACGAAGCGGTCGCGCTCGGCGATGCGCAACTTCTCCGCAGCGCCCGGCAGCACGAACATGCCGACCCCGCGCCGCACCTCGACATAACCGTCGTCCTGAAAACTCTGATACGCCTTCGCCACGGTCAGCGGGTTGGCGCCGTGTTCGGCGGCGAGCGCGCGAACCGAGGGGAGCTGATCGCCGGCGCGATATTCCCCGCGCAGGATCGCCGCCGAGATGCCGCCGCGAAGACGGATGTAGACCGGGCTGTCGTCGTTGCTGAGTGCCATGCTGCTTTAATACAGCAATCGACAACTACGTCCAGTCGATTAAGCGGCCCATGTTGAAACAATCTTGTCGAGATGGGGCCGCGGCCTTTCCTCCAATTGCTTGGCGGGGGTGCCGAGGAAGATAAACCCGGCGATCCGTTCGGGGGCCGCGCCGAACGCATCGCGCACCACGTCGGAATAAGCCGCCCAGCCGGTCAACCAGCCGCCGGCGAACCCCATCGCGTGTGCGGCGTGGAGCGCGTTCATGCACGCTGCGCCCGCGGACAATTCCTGCTCCCACAGCGGTATGTGGCTTTGGGGTTTGGGCGAGGACAGCACCACGACCAATGTCGGCGCTTGGGCGGCGAATTGTTCGAGCGCCTCGATCTCGAGCCGCGCAGCCTGTGGTCGTTCGGCGCGGTATGCGTCGATTATCACCGTCGCCAGCGCCGTGCGGGCGTCGCCGGGCACGACCACGAACCGCCACGGCGCGAGCTTGCCGTGATCGGGCGTGCGAGCGGCGATTTCGAGGATCTGGTGCAATTGCGCGTCGTCGGGGCCGGGCGCGACCAGATCGCGCGGCTTGCCCGAGCGGCGGGTGGCGAGGAGCGAGAGCGGCGTGGTGCGGTCGTTGAACATGCCCGCCATCTAGGGCTGCGCGGTCAGTATTTACACCCGGGCGGTTCCCGCTAGTCTTCGCGCCATTCATCCGCCGCATGTTCGACGGCGGGCACAAGAGTTCAGGGAGCGCATGCATGGTAGACACCCCGACCGCGGACAACCCGCGCGAGCCGGATATCACTCACGTCAATCCGGCGGCAGAGGACACGTGGTTCGGGCATCCACGACAACTCGCGCGGCTGTTCACCACCGAAATGTGGGAGCGGTTCGGCTATTACGGCATGCGCGCGCTGCTCACGCTCTACCTCGCCAATTACTTCCTGTTTTCCGATCGCACGACCAACGGCCTGTATGGCGGCTTCACCGCGCTGGTCTACCTGACGCCGCTGGTCGGCGGACTGCTGGCCGATCGCTATCTCGGGTCGAAACGATCGGTGAAGTTCGGTGCGATCATCATGTCGCTCGGCTATCTGATCCTCAGCCTGGGTGCAGGCTTTGGCCAGGAGGCCAAGCCGTTCGCGACGATCGAGGGCCAACGCTACGAAGTGACCGTCGACAAGGCGGCCGCCGAGAAGCAGCAATATGTCACGATCGGCGCCGACAAGCTGGCGATCAAGGGCCAGGAAGACGGCAGCGTCAATCTGGTCGCGGGCGACGGGCGCGTCGCCAAGACGCTCCCCAAGGGCGGGTTCGAGCCCGATGGCGAGCGGTCGACATTCTTCACCATGGTATTGCTGATCGGCCTGTCGATGGTGACGATGGGCAACGGTTTCTTCAAACCCAACATCTCGACGATGGTCGGCGAGCTCTATCCCAAGGGCGACCGCCGGCGTGATTCGGGGTTCACGATCTTCTACATGGGAATCAACCTCGGCTCGCTGTTGTCACAGGCGCTGTGCCCGTTCCTCGCCACCACGGTCGGCTGGTGGGCCGGGTTTGGTCTCGCCGCGATCGGCATGCTGTTTTCCTGGACACTGATCCAGTTCGACGGCGGTCGGCTTAGCGGGTATGGCGAGCCGCCCGCCGGTGTCCCCAATCGAGCGATGATGATTTTCATCGCAGCCTTGGTCGCGGTGCCGGTGATCTATTTCCTGTTCACCAACCTGATGAACGCGCCCGCGCCGGTCGACGGGGCTGGCTTTGTCGGATATCTCCTGGCGCTGCCGTTGATGGGCAAATTGCTGTTCGGCACCTTCCTAATCGGCATCCCCGCCATCCTGATCTGGTCGTGGAAAGTCGGCAGCAAGGTCGAACTGCAAATGATGCTCGCGGCGATGGTGCTGATCGTGTTCAACGTCGTGTTCTGGACGTTGTTCGAGCAAGCGGGCTCTTCGCTGACATTGTTCGCCGATCGCAACACTGATCTGTCGATCTTCGGGCTGTTCACGATATCGGCAGGGCAGACCCAGACGTTCAACGCGCTGTTCATCGTGCTGCTGGCGCCGGTGATGAGCATCCTGTGGACGCGTCTCGCCAACAAGGGTCTCGAACCCCCGATCCCGGTCAAGTTCGCGATCGCGCTGATCGGCGTCGGGCTCGGGTTCCTGTTCCTGGTGTGGGGATCGCATTACGCCGACTCCAACTTCAAGGTTGGGATCTGGTGGCTCGCGGGCCTCTACCTGATCCATTCGGTCGCCGAATTGTGCATCTCGCCGGTGGGCCTCAGCATGATCACCAAGCTGTCGATCGCACGAATCGTGGGCATGATGATGGGCGTGTGGTTTCTGTCGATCAGTTGCGCGCAATATGTCGCCGGCGTCGTCGCACAGTTCGCCAGCGTCGAGACGGTCGGCGGCCAGGTGACCAACCCGCAGGTCGCGCTAAACACCTATGTCGGGGTGTTCACCTTAATCGCCGAATTTGCGATCGTCCTTGGTGTGATACTGTTCGCTCTGTCCTTCCCGCTCAAGAAGTGGATGCACGGGGTCAAGTGATCGGCTAGCCTCCCCCGATACGATTGGGGGAGGCTGTCCATGAGTCCGCTTTGCTGGGAAATCGTTGCCGCGCTGTCGTTTCTCGGCACGCACTTCGTCCTCTCGCATCCGTTGCGCGCACCGATCGTGCGGGCGATCGGTGAGCCTGCATTCCTCGGCCTTTATTCGCTGGTCGCGTTCGCCACCTTGGGCTGGCTCGCTTTCGCCTTTCGCGCGGTGCCGGCCGAGGCTCCGTATTGGGCGGTCGGCGACGGGCTGTGGATCGCCGCGACGGTGCTGACCTATTTCGCCAGCGTGCTGTTCGTCGGGTCCCTGCTCGGTAATCCCGCGCTGCCCAACCCGACCGGCCGTGCCGCGCCGGCGCCAGAGCCTCGCGGTGTGTTCAGCGTCACGCGGCATCCGATGATGTGGGGTTTCGCACTATGGGGCGTGGCGCACATCCTCGTCGCGCCGACCCCGGCCAACATCGTGCTGGCGAAGACGATCGTCGTTCTCGCGCTGGTCGGTGCGTTCCTGCAGGACAAGAAGAAGGAACGGCTTCAGCCCGAGACGTGGCCCGCGTGGGAGGCGAAGACAAGCTATTGGCCGCTCGCCGCGGTCTTCGCCGGCCGAGTCAAGTTCACGCCCGCCGGCGTGGTGCCGATCCTCGGCGGGATCGCGCTGTGGCTCGGCGCGAGTTGGGCGCACCTGCCGCTCGCCGGGTTCGCCGCGGGCGTGTGGCGCTGGATCGGCTAGCCCGGAACCTCATCGAGCGCGCGGTCGGTCTCGCCCTCGGTGCCGCCGCCGCTGCGCGCCGATATGGTAGCGGTGACCGCGACGTCCATCGTCACGTTGCCGACCGTGCGGAACAGATCCGGCACCGTCTCGACCGCGACCAGCAGCCCGAGCGCCTCGATCGGCACCCCCATCGCGACCGCCACCGGGGCGACCGAGGCGAAGAAGCTGATCGTGCCGGGCAGCGACACCGACCCCATCGTGGTGATCGCCGCGGTCGCGATTCCTGCGGCGAGCTGGCCTGGGCCGATCGGCGTGCCCGTCAGGTGCGCAACATAGAGTGCGACCGCGAGGTTCATCGCCGGGCTAGTCGCGCGGAACACCGCGACCGCGATCGGCAGGACGACGCCCGACACGCTGGCCGGCGCGCCGAGCGCTTCGCTCGATTTGAGCATGGCAGGGAGCGACGCGAGCGACGACGATGTCGAAATCGCGACGACCTGGCTCGGCAGCACCGCCTTGGCGAAGCGCCCGATGCCGACGCGCGCGCCGATCGCCGCGAGCGGATAGGCGGAGAGAAGCACGAGGATGCCGAGCGTCGAGACGATCGCAATGTAATGCGCCAGCGCGCCGAACGCCGCCGCGCCGGTCTCCATGCCTAGCCCGAACGCCAGGCAGAACACGCCCAGCGGCGCGAGCACCAGCACCCAGCCGATCACCACGACCATCGCGTCGGCGATCGCCTGGAAGAAATCGATCAGCGTCTTGCGGCGCTTGGTTTCGAGCCGGGTGATCGCGAAGGCGAACACCATGGCGAACACGGTCAGCGGCAGGAACGAGTCGGTCGCCGCGGCATCGACGATGTTGGTCGGCACGATCTTGTCGAAGAAATCGCCCAAGCTCGGTATCTGCCCCGCGGCCTTGGCGCCCGACAGCGACGCGCGGAGCGCGTCGCCCCATTCGGCGGGAAGCGGAAATAGTTTGAGGAGCAGTGGCGTAAGGAACGCCGACAACAAGGTATTGACCCACAGGATCACGACGAACGCCCCCAGCGCACGCGCGGCGATTTTTCCGGCTCGCGCCGCTTCGGCCGAGGCGGCGATGCCGATCACCAGCAGCGCGACGACCAGCGGCACGATCACCATCTGCAACCCGTGGAGCCACGCGCCGCCGATCCGCTTGGTGAACAGGAGCATGAAGGCGCCTGCATCGGGCGCCCATTTGGCCAGCGCGATCCCGAGCAACAGTCCGATGAGGAGAGAGAGGATGATTCGAAGCGGCGGTGAGACGTAGGCTCCGAGCCAGCCGACGACCGAACGTCCCCATTGCCAGGCGACCCCAGCACCGACCGCGATGGCGAATATCCAGACTACCATCTGCAAAGTCTGGCTCATGCTCGCCCTTCCCAGTTTGCCGCGCTATCAGGCGGCCAAGCTTCGAACGATAGCGGACGGAAAACAGCGCGATGGCAAGAAAATATTTCGGCACCGACGGGATTCGCGGGCTGACCAACAAGGCGCCGATGACCGCGCAGATGGCGATGAAGGTCGGCATGGCGGCCGGCGCGCATTTCCGGCGCGGCGACCACAAGCACCGCGTCGTGATCGGCAAGGACACGCGGCTGTCGGGCTATATGATCGAGGCGGCGATGGAGGCCGGCTTCACGTCGGTGGGCATGGACGTGACGCTGGTCGGGCCGATGCCGACCCCCGCAATCGGCATGCTGACGCGGTCGATGCGCGCCGACTTGGGCGTGATGATCTCGGCGAGCCACAACCCCTACGCCGACAACGGGATCAAATTGTTCGGCCCCGACGGTTACAAACTCAGCGATGCCGACGAGATGGCGATCGAGGCGCTGATCGACGGCGACGTGCCGCTCGCGCCCGCCGCCGAGATCGGCCGGGCGCGCCGGATCGAGGATGCGCGCGGGCGCTATATCCACTTCGCAAAGTCGACCTTTCCCGACGATTTGCGGCTCGACGGGCTCAAGGTCGTGATCGATTGCGCCAACGGCGCCGCCTATCAGGTCGCGCCCTCGGCGCTGTGGGAATTGGGCGCCGACGTCATCGCGATCGGCGTGTCGCCGGATGGCACCAACATCAACGACCGGGTCGGGTCGACCGCGCCGCAGACCTTGTGCGAAACCGTGGTCGCGAGCGGCGCCCATATCGGCATCGCGCTCGACGGCGACGCCGACCGGCTGATCGTCGCGGACGAGACCGGACGGGTGATCGACGGCGACCAATTGATGGCGCTGATCGCGACGAGCTGGGCGCGGTCGGGCACGCTCGCGAACGGCGGCCTCGTCGCGACGGTGATGTCGAACCTCGGTCTAGAACGGCATCTCGCGGCGCAGGGCATCAAGCTGATCCGCACCGCCGTCGGTGACCGCTACGTGCTCGAGGCGATGCGCGGCCAAGGCTATAATGTCGGCGGCGAGCAATCGGGGCATATCATCCTCAGCGACTATGCGACGACGGGAGACGGATTGGTCGCGGCGCTCCAGATCCTCGCCGAACTGGTGCGGTCGGGATTACCGGCGAGCGAATTGCTTCATCGCTTCGACCCGCTGCCGCAATTGCTCAAGAACGTGCGGTTCAAGGGCGGCAAACCGCTCGACGACGCCACGGTCAAGGCGGTGATCGCCGACGCCGAGGGCGAGCTCGAGGGCAAGGGTCGCCTCGTCATCCGTCCGTCGGGAACCGAGCCAGTCATCCGCGTGATGGCCGAGGGCGAGAATGCCGCGCAGGTCGAAGCTGTGGTCGATCGCATCTGTGATGCGGTGAAGGCAGCGGCCGCCTGACGCCTAAGTTGACACCAGGTTGACACTGGTGGCGATGTTCCGCCCTTGCCGAAGCTCCCGCTAAAGGCGGTTTTGGGATCGCGATGTCAAAGAGCCTGACGAGGCTGTCAGGCGAAATCCAACATTGCAAGCGTCATCCGCCCTCCGCCCAGCGCGTCAGCAGCGTGTGGGCGATGGCGAAGTGCGGCGGCGCGATCATCGGGGCGTCGGGGTCGCCCGCCAGCGCGCGTTTCACGTTGGCGCGGCTGATCCAGATCGCGTCCTGCAATTCCTTCGGATCGATCGTGATGGCATCGTCCTCGGCCTCAGCGACGCACGCCATCATCAGTTGCGAGGGGAACGGCCAGGGCTGGCTCGCGACGTAGCGCACGTTGTTCACGCGCACGCCGGCTTCCTCGAAGATTTCGCGCGCGACCGCTTCCTCGATCGATTCGCCCGGCTCCATGAATCCGGCGAGCGCCGAATAGCGGCCCGGCGGCCATTGCGGCCCGCGCCCGACCAACGCGCGGCCGTCATGTTCGGCGATCATGATCACGACCGGGTCGGTGCGCGGGAAATGCTCGGTGCCGCAAGCATTGCACAGCCGCCCCCAGCCGGCGCGGAACATCGCGCTCAGATGCCCGCAATTGGCGCAGAATTGGTGGCGGCTATGCCAGTCGAGCACGCTGCGCGCGGCGGCATAGGTCGCGGCCTCGTCGGGGCGCAGCCGGTCGAGCAACGCGAAGATGTGCGGCGGGCGGCCCGGGCCGGTGCGCTGTCCCGGAATGGCGGCGGCGAAATGCGGTTTCCCGTCCATGATCCCGAGGAACACCAGTTCGGCATCCTCGGGCGTATCGGCCAGGCTGGTCCATTCGAGCCGGCCGTCGTCCGATACGAGGGGATCGAACCCGTCGAGCCGCAGCAGCCGCGCGCGCCAGTCTCCCATCGCCGCCGCCAGCGCGTCGGGATCGTGCCGCAGATGGTCGGCACGGTCGAGCGGGCTCCCCGTGAAGCCTGGCACGGTCATTGGCGCGCGATCACTTCTTAAAGCGCGCCAGGTCGGTCTGGAGCGCCTTGGTCGTCTCGCCGCGAACCGGCCATTTCTCCCCGGGGAAGTAATTGACCATCACCGTGCCGCGGATCTTCTTGACCGGATTGACGAACGCGATCGTGCCGGCGGCACCGCCCCAACCATAGGTGCCGGCGCCCATGCTCTCGCCGCTGTCGGCAAGGATCACCGATCCGCCCGCGCCGAAGCCCATCCGCAGGTTCATCGTGCCGCCGGTCCCGCCGGGCAGCGCGCCGAACATCACGCCCGGCGGCAGCAGGTCGGACATGGCGAGCTTCGCGGTCGCGGCCTTCATGATGCGGACGCCGTCGAGTTGGCCGTAGTTCTGGAGCATGTGGAGGAAGCGGTCATAATCGTTCGCCGACATCACCAGCCCCGCGCCACCATAGGGGAAGCTCGGCGGCGAGCGGTAGACCGAGGTCGCGGCGGGATCGAGCGCCACCAAGCTACCCGTCGGCGCGAAGGCATATTCGCTGACCAGTCGCCCGACCGCGGCCTGCGGCACGGTCCAATAGCTCGATTTCATCTTGAGCGGGTCGAAGATGCGCGTCTGGACGAACGTGTCGAAGCTCATCCCCGACGCTTTCTCGATCACCGCGCCCATCACGTCGAGCCCGATCGAATAGCTCCACTTGGTGCCCGGATCGGCGATCAAGGGCACGCTGGCGACGCGGTTGGCGAATTCCTGCAGGTTCGGCGCGCGAGTGGGGCGATTTTGGGCCTCGTTCGCGACGTTGACCTGTGCGGGGTTAATGCCCTTGCTGTTGTAGAGCTCGAGCAGCGGCCCCTTGGTGATGATGTTGTAGCCGAGCCCCGCGGTGTGCGTCAGCAAGTTGCGGACCGTGATCGGGCGGACCGCCGGGCGGCTCTCGATCGTGGTGTCGTTCAACTGCACGCGCATGTTCTTGAACGCGGGCAGGATGTCGCCGATCGGCTGGTCGAGCTTGAGCTTGCCGTCGTCGATCAGGATCATCGCCGCCATCGCGGTGATCGGCTTGGTCATCGAATAGACTCGCCACAGGCTGTCGGGGCCGGCCGCGGCAGCGCCAGCGTCGGTCGCGATCTTGCCCGAGGAGATGAACGCGGTGGCGTTATCGCCGAAGCCGAACGCACCGACGATGCCCGGCATCTTGCCGCTGGTGACATACGAATCGAACAACGCGCGCGTCGTTGGCAGTGGGTCGGCGACGGGGGCCACCGGAATCGGCGCGGGGGCAACCGATTGCGCCAGCGCGCCGCCGGCAAGGATCGCGGCGAATGCCGTGCCGGTCAGGATCGGTGTCAGGAATGTACGCATCAGGCCCCTCCTATCGCTGTTGCCGCCTTGGCGAAGACCGTGGGCAACCCCGCCTCGCCAAGCGACTCGACCGGCCACCAGACCGCGTCGTCGGGCAGTGCATGGCGCTCGACACGCGCGGTCGCAAGCGCGAGTTGCAAATCGAAATGGGTAAAGCCGTGGGCAATGGTGGTGTTGAGCATCGTCCAGTCGGCGGCGACCGGCGCATCGGTGGTGCCGGGCTGCTCCCCGACCCACGGCCCGGTCGGCAACGCGCGCATCCCGCCCAGCAACCCCTTGGGCGGTCGGCGGACGAGCATCACGTCGTCGCCCGCCTGCGCCCAAAAGATCGTGCCGTAGCGTTGCGGCTTCGCAGCCTTGGCAGCCTTGACCGGAAACGCCTCCTGATCCCCCGCTGCGAACGCCGCGCAATGCTGGCGAATCGGACAGAGCAGGCAGCGCGGCTTTCGAGGCACACAGATCGCCGACCCAAGGTCCATCATCGCTTGCGCGAAATCGCCGGCGCGCGCGTCGGGCGTGATCGCTTCGGCGGCCTCGCGCACCGACGCCTTCGTCGCGGCGCGAAACAGCCGCGCGACGACGCGCTCGACATTGGCGTCGACCACCGTTGCCGGCTCGCCGAACGCGATCGCGGCGATCGCGGCGGCGGTATAATCGCCGATGCCGGGCAGCTTGCGCAGTTCGGCTTCGGTCGTCGGGAAACGTCCGCCGTGCTCGGCGACCACTTCCTTGGCGCAGGCGACGAGATTGCGGGCGCGGGCGTAATATCCGAGCCCCGCCCATGCCGCCATGACGTCATCGTCGCTGGCCGCCGCCAAGCTCGCGAAATCGGGCCAGCGTGAGGTCCATGCCTGAAAGCGCGGGGTGACGGTCGCGACCGTGGTCTGTTGAAGCATCACCTCCGACAGCCACACGCGATACGGATCGGACGTCTCGCCCGGCTTCGCGCGCCACGGCAACTCGCGGCGGTTGACGTCATACCAGTCGAGCAGGTCGTGCGCGATCGACGGAGAATGCTTGGCGGCCACCCCGTGGCTATGGCATGGATGAAGCGATGAGCAAGCGCCCCCCCGCCAAACCGCCAGCCCCGGAACGCCCGCGCGGCGGGCCGGCGCGCGCGGTCGCGGACCTGTTGCCCCAAGTCGGCGGTGCGGCGTTCAAGCGCTACGGCTTCGTCCAGTCGGGCATCGTCACGCGCTGGGCGGAGATCGTCGGGCCCAAATATGCCGGCGTGTCGTCGCCCGAATCGATCCGCTTTCCGCCGGGCAAGAAGGCGGAAGGCGTGCTGACCGTGACGGTGAAGGGTGCGCACGCATCGATGATGCAGCACATCGCGCCCGAGATCGTCGAGCGGGTCAATCGCTTCTTCGGCTATACTGCGGTCGAGCGATTGACGCTGCGCCAGGGCAATGTCGCGCCGCGTCCGTCGCGGGTTGCGCCGCCCAGCCTCAAACCCATCGAACCGCCTGCCGCGCTCGGTGCGGGATTGCGCGCGATCGCCGACCCGGAGTTGCGCGCAGTGCTCGCCGCGCTCGCCGCCGGTGTCGCGGCGACGCGCGGTCCCCCGATCGTCGGCGACGAGCTTGCCAGCCTCGTCGTCGTTGGCAAAATCAGTTGATCCCCTGCCCCTTGGAGTCTTACCGATGACGTTTCGTGCCTTTCTCGCCGCCGCTCCCCTGCTGCTCGTGACCGCATGCAGCGGTGGCGACGTCGCCAATGAAACCGCGCCGGCAAACAGTGTGAAGGCGACCGCCGCACCGGCCGGGAAGGCGTGGGTCGATACGGTCGTAAAGACACCCGATGGCGGGTTCCGCATGGGCAACCCCGATGCGCCGCTCAAGGTCGTCGAATACGGATCGCGCGCGTGTCCCTATTGCGCGCTATTCGATACCGAAGGGTTCGAGCCGCTCAAGGCCAACTACATCGCGACCGGCAAGGTCAGCTACGAGTTCCGCGAATATCCGGTCCACGGCCCGCTCGACTTCGCGCCGATCCTGCTCGGCCAGTGCACCGGCGACACCGCAACCTTCTTCCCGATCCTCGACCAGATGTTCAAGAACCAGGAAACGCTCCTCAAGAACGAACCTGCGACCGCCGCTACCGTTCAGGCGATGACCAACGCCACGCCTAACCAGGTCGCCGTCGCGTTCGCCGAAGGGCTTGGTTACATCGATTTCATGAAGCAGCGCGGGCTGCCCGAGGACAAGGCGCGCGCGTGCCTGAACGACCCCGCCGGTATCAAGAAGATCGTCGACGGTGCGCAGGCGGCGAACGACAAGTTCCAGGTTTCGGGCACGCCGACGTTCATCCTCAACGACGTCAAGCTGGACGGCGTGATGAGCTGGGAAAAGTTGAAGGAAGTGCTGACCCAGCGCGGCGCATAAGGTCGGTGCCGGGGGGCCGCTGACGTGCAGATCAAAAGGCTCAGACTGTCGGGCTTCAAGAGCTTCGTCGACGCGGCCGATCTGCGGATCGAGCCCGGGCTGACCGGCGTGGTCGGCCCCAATGGGTGCGGCAAGTCGAACCTGCTCGAAGCGCTGCGCTGGACGATGGGGGAGAACAGCCCGAAATCGATGCGCGGCGCGGGGATGGACGACGTGATCTTCGCCGGCACCGACGCGCGGCCCGCGCGCGACTTCGCCGAAGTCTCGATCCTCGCCGAGATCGACGGCGGCGAGACCGAGGTGGTGCGCCGGATCGAGCGCGGGGCGGGCAGCGCGTACCGCATCGACGGGCGCGACGTGCGCGCGAAGGATGTCGCGTTGCTGTTCGCCGACGCCGCGACCGGCGCACATTCGCCGGCGCTGGTCAGCCAGGGCCGGATCGGCGCGGTGATCGCCGCCAAGCCTGCCGAGCGCCGCGCGATGCTGGAGGAAGCGGCGGGGATCGCGGGGCTCCACGTCCGGCGCAAGGACGCCGAGCAGAAATTGCGCGCGACCGAGGCCAATCTGGCGCGGCTCGACGAGATCATGTCCG
>JBDSWC010000021.1:0-7036 GCA_039926845.1 Sphingomonas sp.
CTATCCGCGCCACCTTTCCGGGGTCAGGTTAAGTCTTGGCCCGAAACTCAGGATTAAACGACATGTCGCGCATTTGCGAGCTGACCGGCAAGGGCCGGCAGGTGGGTAACAACGTTTCCCACGCCAACAACAAGACCAAGCGGACGTTCCTGCCCAATTTGCAGAACGTGACGCTGATGTCGGACGCGCTGGGCACCAGCGTGCGTCTGCGCGTGTCGACTCACGGGCTGCGCTCGGTCGAGCATGTCGGCGGTCTCGACAATTGGCTGGTCAAGACCAGCGACGACGACCTGTCGCTGCGCGCCCGCCGCCTGAAGCGCGACGTCAAGAAGAAGCTGGGCACCGCCGTCGCAGCGTAAGCTGCCGATTCGGCGACGGTTCGAAAGCCCGCTTTCCGAGAAGGAAGGCGGGCTTTTCGCGTTACAGGTCGATTCGGAACTTCATCAGCAGCGTGCGTTGCAGGAACGACTGGTTATCGTCGCTGACCATCCACAGGATCGTCGCCGCCCCTTCGCGCGTCACCGCCAGACCCTCGTAATTGTCGACCGTCAGCGGGGCGGCGAATCGCGCGACCTCGCGACCCGCGACGACCTGACCGGGCTTCACGCCCCGCGGATCGATCAGCGTCATTACCGCGCTCCAGCGGAAGGGCAACGCGATGCGGCGGTTTAGTACCAGCACGCGCCCGTCGGGCAATTCGGTCGCGTCGCTCGGGTCGAAGCCCTCGGGCGGCCGGTAGAAGGCGAGCAAGACGCGGTCGGGCTGCGTGACCGGATCGCCCGCGAACAGCAGCAAGTCGCGCGTCGGCCGGTCGCGTCGGTCGGTCTCGGCGATCACCAGGAAGCGCCCGTCGTGCAGCCGCACCATCGATTCGGGCCCGCCGTTCTTTTCCCAGCGCGCCATGGCCGGTGGCGCTGCCCCGGCCGCCGGTGCCGCCAGCCCGGGCGCATACCGCCAGATCTGGTTGTAGCGTTCGAAGCCGACCCAGACCTGGCCGCTCGCCGGATCGACCGCCATCGATTCGCTGTCGCGCTCGCGCTTTTCCCAACCAAGGGCTGGCCCGGCCGGCAAGTCACCGAACCAGGGCTCGCCGATCCGGTAATCCGCATCCATCCGGAACCGCACGACATTGCCGCCGTCGCTTAGGAGCGTGAAATGGTCGCCCGCGACGCTCAGCGACGAGAAGCCGCCGAACGCTTCGTCTCGGCTCGAAAGCGAGACGCCGCCCAGATACGTGAGCGCACCGACCCGCCGGTTCGCCGGATCGCTAGCATCGAGCGGCACGCGAACGGCGGCGATATTCGGGTCATTGCCCAGGATCGGGCGTCGCTCCTTCGCGCTCGCCGTCAAGTGCAGCAGCACCAAAATCGTCAGGACAAGCCGCACCATCCGCATCGCGCCCCTCATAGCGGCACCGGCGTTCGACGCGAGGCCGAACACCCTTAACGGCGGATAACGGACGCATTCAGCATCCGCTCAAAGCGAATCGGGCAAAAGGTCTCCATCGACGGCATCCCGCCGGCGACACCGTTTTGAGAGACGGCAAGGAGACGAACCATGTTCAAGAAACTGACTATCGTCGGCGCCGCGCTCGCGATGACCGCCACCGCGGTTATTCCCGCCGCGCCCGCCATGGCGCAGAGCCGCTACGATCGCGGCTATCGCGACAACGGCTATAATCGCGATGGCTACGACAACCGGTACGACAACGGTCGCACCTATCGCGGCTACAACCAGAACTACCGCAACTATCGCACCCCGCGCGAGTGCAAGACCGAGCGCGGCACGATCATCGGCGCGATCGCCGGCGGGCTGCTCGGCAACGTCATCGCCGGCCGCGGCGACCGCTTGCTCGGCACCGTGATCGGCGGCGCGGGTGGCGCACTGGCCGGACGCGAGGTCGCGAAGTCGGGGCAGCCCGGCTACTGCCGCCGCTGACGGTTACCGGCTCGGCCACGTCCGAGCCGGTGGGCGCCAGCCAGGCCGACGGCAGTGGCTTTGCCGCTGCGAGATAAGAGTTTCTCCCGAGTTGCTTATCGGGAGAGATAGTCCCTCGCGTAGCGTTTGAGGGCGGAGGGCCGGTTCCGAAAGGGACCGGCCCTTTTGTTATGCGGGCGATAGGCGCGGCCACGCCGCGCCGATGCGCAAGCAATCGCCCGCGCGGACGGCGGAAGGCTGCAAGCCGATCCGATCGACACCCTTCACGGCGGCAGGTGTCCGCTAACGACCCAATTGCAGACATTGGCGGAACGTGTGAAGCTACTGCCATTAAGCTTGACGACGAGTGGATGGAGGAGCGGAATTGATCAGACCCACCGTCGCGCTAACAACCCTGTCAGTTCTTACGGCGTGTGCGAGCGTTGATCGCAGACTGCCTTGGACTGCTGAAAACCTAAGAACGGTCGGAGAGAGATGCGGCGTGCCGGGAATTGAAACCGCGACGCGCATTATCGTGCTGAGCGGTTTCTTCATCCCCGGCAAGACACCGCCTTGGAAGACCAAGACGCGCTGCTTCAGACGAAGCATTCAAGTTCCAGCAGATGTCACGTTCATGACGACCTAAAACGGCGTGGTGGCGGGCCGCGCAATCGCAAATCTGTCGGGTCTGCTGATGGCAGCTAGCCACCCGATAGCCGCCCTCGCGATTTTCCTACCAATGTAGGATTTCGCGTGTCAGCGTTGCGATCAGCTCTTTCTCATCGTTGGATATTCGGCAGCGCCGCGACAACGGTTCGTCGCAGTTTCACGCGAGCGTGTTGTGTCTTTCGTGACCTTCGGTGACTGGACCGGGGGCGTTCTTGGCCTAACTTTCGCCAAACCCCCGGCGTGCCGACGGCTAAGCCGTCGGCCGGGTGCGACTTGGCGCCGACCCGCCGGCCGAGCCGGTCCGTGCGCCAAGGCGCATTGGCGCGGACGTGGCCGCGCCTCGGACCGTCAGTACATGTGCTGCCCACCATTGATGCTCAGCGTCGACCCGGTCACGAACCCCGCATCCTCCGCCACCAGGAACGCCACCGCGCGTGCGATTTCGCTCGCCTGGCCCAGCCGTCCGACCGGGATCTTGGCGACGATCTTCGCCAGCACTTCTGCGGGCACCGCCGCGACCATGTCGGTGTCGATATAGCCCGGCGCGATCGCGTTCACGGTGATCCCGAACCGCGCGCCTTCCTGCGCCAGCGCCTTGGTGAAGCCGTGGATGCCCGATTTCGCCGCGGCGTAATTGACCTGGCCGTATTGCCCGGCCTGGCCGTTGATCGACCCGATATTGACGATCCGGCCCCAGCCGCGATCCTTCATGCCCGGGAACACCGCCTTGGCCATCGTGAAGCACCCGCCAAGATTGGTGTCGATCACTTCGTTCCAGGCCTGTTTGTCCATTTTCAGGAGCGTGCCGTCGCGCGTGATGCCGGCATTGTTGACGACGACATCGACCGGACCGAGCTCCGCGGCGACCTTGGCGACGCCTTCCTGCACCGCGTCGTAATCGCCGACATCCCATTTGTAGGCCTTGATCCCGGTCCGGTCGGAGAACGCCTTGGCGCGCTCGTCATTGCCGGCATAATTGGCGGCGACGGTCATTCCCATGCCCTGAAGCGCCAGGCTGATCGCCTCGCCGATGCCGCGGGTGCCCCCGGTCACGATCGCAACGCGTGCCATATCTCTCTCCTAGTTTTCGCCCGCGGTTCGCGAGTCGTTTAAGCCACGCTATTCGGCGCTTGCCCACCCGGCAAGTTCCCGCGACAAAATGCTGCGCAGCATTTTCAGGCTGGGCTCACTGTCGTTGAGACATGGAAGGTAGGCGAAGTGAGTACCGCCCGCTTCGAGGAAGCTCTCGCGGCCGCGGATCGCAAGCTCCTCGAGCGTTTCGAGACAATCGGCGGAGAAGCCCGGCGCGACGATCGCGACGCGCTTGATCCCCTGCCCCGGCAACGCTGCAAGCGTGACATCGGTCGCCGGCTCGAGCCATTTGGCGCGGCCGAAGCGCGATTGAAATGTAACGATCGTATCTTTTCTTAACGCCTCGCCGAGCAGCCGCGCCGTCTTCCGGCAATGGCAATGATAGGGGTCGCCAAGCTCGAGCGTGCGCTGCGGCATGCCGTGAAAGCTCGTCACGAGTGCGTCGGGAACGAAATCCAACGCAGCCAGCGACGTCCGCACCGAGGCCGCGAGCGCATCGATATAAGCGGGGTCGTCGTGATACGGTGGCAGCGTCCTGACCGCCGGCTGCCAGCGCATCCCGGCCAGCGCGGCGAACGCCTTATCGTTGGCGGTCGCGGTCGTCGCGGCGCAATATTGCGGATAGAGCGGCGCGATCAGGATGCGGTCGCACCCCGCCGCCTGCATCGCCGCCAGCCGGTCGCCGATCCCCGGATTGCCGTAGCGCATCGCCCAATCGACCATGACGTCCGGCCCGAACGCGTCGTTCAGCGCCACCGCCTGCGCGCGCGTGATCGCGGCGAGCGGCGACCCGTCGTCGCGCCACACCAGGCTGTAGGCATGCGCCGACTTCTTCGGACGCGTCGTGAGGACGATCCCGCGCAGGATCGGCTGCCACAGCAGCGAGGGGATTTCGACCACGCGCTTGTCGGACAGGAATTCGGCCAGATAGCGCCTGACCGCCTTCGGATTGGCCGCATCGGGCGTGCCGAGGTTGGTGAGCAGCACACCGATCTTGCGCGGGGCGATCGGCGGGTGGTCTGATGGAAGCGTCATCTGTTGCCAACCTTCAGCGGCAGGCTACGGATCCGGAACCCCGTCGCCGATTGCAGCGCGTTGGCGATGGCGGGCGCGACCGGCGGCACCGCGAGTTCGCTGACGCCGCCGGGATCGGCCTCACTCGGGATAAGCTCGACCGTGATGTCGGGCACGTCGGCGAGCCGTGGCAAGTCGAGCCCCCCCAGCCCCAGCGTCTCCGCCCAGCCGCCGTTGTATCGCGTCGATCCGCCAAGCGCCGCGGCCATCCCGAACACCAGCCCGCCTTCGATATTCTGCTTCACCACGTCTGGATTGATCGTCCGCCCGCAATCGACCACCGCGACGATCCGGTCGACGCCGATCGACTGGTCCTCGTCGATATGCGCCTCTGCGAACACCGCGATATGGCTGCCGCGAAAGCTGTGGCAGGCTAGCCCCTGGCCGCTGCCGGGCACGCCGCCCTCCCAACCGCCGAGCGCCGCCGCGGTCGTCAGGCACCGCGCCAGCCGCGCGTCGCCGCCGAGCATACCGATCCGGAACGACATCGCCTCGGTGCCCGACAAATGCGCAAGCTCGTCGATGAAGCATTCGGTGAAGAAGCAAGTGTAGCTATGCGCGCCGGACCGCCAATGCCCGGTCGGCAACCCGATATCCGCTTCGTGATGATCGATCGCGTAGGAGGGGATCTGGTAAAAGGGCGTCGCCCCCGCCATCGCATAGCCGTCGCCACCACCAGCCAGCGCCAATGCACCTGAGGCGGTATGATCGTCCGCGAGCAACCGCTGCGCGAGCTCGCGCCCAGTCGCGGGCGTGGCGATCTTGGCCAGCCAGCCGGTGATCCGCCCCTGATTGTCGAGCCGCCCCGCCATCCGCGCGACCGCGGGGCTGCGTGGGCGATCCTGTTGGATGTCCTCCGCGCGCGACCACATTACTTGGACCGGGCGTTTGAGATCGCGCGCGAGCACCGCCGCCTGGACCGCAGCGTCATGCTCCAGATTGATCCCGAACCCGCCGCCGATCGGCATCGGATGGATCACCACCGATCCGTCGGACACGCCGGTTGCCGCCGCCACCGCCGCACGGGCGAGACCGGGGGCGAGCGTCGGCGCCCAAACTTCGACCGTGCCGTCGGTCCACGCCGCGGTCGCCGCGCGCGTTTCGACCGGCGCGTGGAGCGCGGGATCGGCGCGATACGTCGCGGTGACGATGCTCGCGCCCTTGAACGCCGCGCCGACATCGCCGACCGACGCCACCCGCACGCCCGGCCCCTTCAGTGCCTCGTCCAGCGCGCCGCGGATCGTCGTCGTCGAAACCGGCGTGCCGGGAATGCGGAATCGCGGGCGCGCCGCTTCGAGCCCACGGTTCGCCGCCCACCAGTCGGTCGCGATCGCCGCTACCCAGCGTTCCTTCTGGACGATCTCGGTTACGCCGCGAACCTTGTCGGCGGCGGCGGTGTCGCACCCGACCAGCACCGCCGCCGGCGTCGGCCCGCTGCGCACCGACGCGAACACCATGCCGGGCAACCGCACATCGCCGGCAAAATTGACCGAGCCGTCGACCTTCGCCGGACTGTCGAGCCGAGGCAGCGACTGGCCGGTCAACCGCCCGGCTTCGCCACCGCGCAACGGCAAAGGATCGGGCACGCTACCGCCGACGGCCTCGGCCGCCAGTTCGCCAAAGCGCAATTTGTCCTTGCCGCGCACGACGAACCCCGCCGCCGTCCCGCACGATTGCCAGTCCGCGCCCCAGCGCTTCGCCGCCGCTTTCTGCAACAGCACGCGCGCCGCCGCCCCGGCCTGGCGCAGACCGGCCTCGAACTGGCGGATGGAAGTCGATCCCGCGGTCAGCATCAGCGCGCTCGACGTGACATGGCCGTCGCGCAACGATTGCGGCAAGCGATCGAACGCGCCCGCGAACAATTCGTCGGCCGCCATCGGGTTGGCGTAGAGCGGGTTGAGCGGCGCCGGCTCGACCGCGATCGTCCGCCAGTCGGCGCCGAGTTCGTCGGCGACGATCTGCGGCAAGGTGGTCCAGACGCCTTGGCCGTGCTCGGCCTGCGGCACCGCGACCGCGATGTGCCCGTCCTCGCCAATCTTGAGCCAGGCGTTAAAGACGTGCTCGCCCTTCGCCGCGGTCAGGTTCGCCGCATAGTGCCGCGGCCACACCGCCCAGGCGACGAATAACCCGATCCCAGCGCCGCCGCCGATCAGGAGGTTGCGGCGGGTCACCATCGGTTTGCCGGAAGACTGGTCGGGATCGGCCATTTGGCAATCCCTACCGCGCCTCTCCGCCATCGTCACCCCGGACTCGTTCCGGGGTCCAACTATCCTCGAGTCGATGT
>JBDSWC010000022.1:0-34064 GCA_039926845.1 Sphingomonas sp.
GGCAGGCATTTGCTTGCCGGGGTTCGTTTATTTGAAAAGTGATGAGGGCCATGTTCGCAGTCGTGCGCACGGGCGGCAAGCAGTATCGCGTTGCCGCTGGAGACAAGATCGTCGTCGAGAAGATCGACGGCGAAGCGGGAGCGTCGATCACGCTCGGTGACGTGCTGCTCGCGGGCGAGGGCGCGGAGCTGAAGAGCGTTTCCGGCCTGACCGTCGCCGCCGAGATCGTTGCGCAGGCGAAGGCCGACAAGGTTATCGTCTTCAAGAAGCGGCGCCGGCACAATTATCGCCGCAAGAACGGCCACCGCCAGAATCACACGATCCTGAAGATCGTCGCGATCGGCAAGGAAGAGAAGAAGGCCGCGCCGAAGAAGGCCGAAGAGCCCAAGGCTGAGGCCGCTCCGGCGACCGAGACCAAGGCTGCTGCGCCCAAGAAGACCGCCGCCCCTAAGGCCGCTACGCCGAAGACCGAAACCAAGGCAGCGCCCAAGAAGGCCGCGCCTAAGAAGACCGCGGAGTAATTCGAGATGGCACATAAAAAAGCAGGCGGTTCGTCGCGCAACGGTCGTGATTCGGCCGGTCGTCGCCTTGGCGTCAAGAAGTTCGGTGGCGAGATCGCCATCGCGGGCAACATCCTCGTGCGTCAGCGCGGGACCAAATTCTACGCGGGCCGCAACGTGGGCATGGGCAAGGACCATACCCTGTTCGCGCTCGTCGATGGCCGTGTCGCCTTCCACGAAGGCAAGCTTGGCCGAAAGTTCTGTTCGGTCGACATGCCGGCGATTGCGGCCGAATAACATCGGGTGACCAACCGGGTCGCCCACCAGGGCGGTCCGGGGTTTCGATGCGAAATCTTAAAAAGGGAGACGGGTCGCCCCGGCTCCCTTTTTTCATGCTCCCTCCACCTGACCGTCGCGGGCACGTCACATCGATGTGCGAGCGGCCACGATATGGAGAGTGAGATGTTCGCGCGGACGAAGAGACTGACGTTACGGCCCGGCTGGCCCGAGGATGCTCCGACATTGACCCAGGCGATCGCGCACGAGGATGTCGCGTTCAAGCTGTCGCGCCTGCCCTGGCCCTACACCGAGGCGCATGCGACCGAGTGGCTGTCGCGGCCTAAGGGTGCGGGCGAAGTGTCGCTGCTGATCCTCGCGCACGAGGAGGCGACGCCGCGGCTGGTCGGCGGGATCGGATTGCACCCCACGATCGAGGGCGACGGTGTCGAGATCGGTTATTGGCTGACCCCTGATGCCTGGGGCCGCGGCTATGCGACCGAGGCAGGCCAGGCCGTGCTGGGTATGGCGCGCTACGCAATTGGGCTGCCCCGGCTGGTCGGGCGTCACTTCCTCGACAATCCGGCGTCAGGAAAGGTGCTGAAGAAGCTCGGCTTCCGTCCGACCGGCACGGGCCGCATGCCTTGCCTGGCGCGCGGGAGGGACGTCGAGTGCGCGACGCTCGAACTCGACTTCGACGCCGAAGAGCCGTCGATACGAATGCCGATGGCGGCCTGACCGTTCGCCGCCCGGCCCCGTGCCGGGCGGCGGCGGATTGATTTTGGCCGACAAACCGCCGACAGACTCTACATGTCAGTGTCTCCCCTGCCCGTCCGCCGCCGCCTCTCTCCCGAGGAATCGCGTGAGGCAGCGCTCGACGCGGCCCGCGCGTTGCTCGTCGAGTTCGGGCCGCAGGCGGTGACACTCAAGGCGGTGGCGGCGCGGATCGGGCGAACGCATGCCAATCTGCTCCACCATTTCGGCTCGGCGGCAGGGTTGCAGCAAGCGCTGATCGAGCGAATGGCGGCGTTCATCACCACGACGATCCGCGACACGGTGTTTCGCCAGCGCGCCGGCGAGCACGAGCCGCGCGAAGTCGTCGATCTGGCATTCGACGCCTTCGACACCGGTGGCGCGGGAGCGCTGGCGAGTTGGATGATCCTGTCGGGCAACGAAGATGCGCTCGACCCGATCCTGAAGGCGATCCACGATCTGGTCGACGAACTGCGCGAGGATCACCGCGACGAACTGCCGATCGAGGACGAAACACTGCAACTCGTCATCATGGCACTGGGCGACGCGCTGTTCGGCGCACCGTTGACGCGCGTGCTCGGCTTGCCCCGTGACCGCGCCAGGCAACTCGCTTTGCAATCGTTGATAGCCGGTGGAGCCGGGCGCCGCGATTGATGGGGGTTGGGCATATCCCCGCCTCCAGCTAAAGGCGGGCCATGCATTTTCTTGATCAAGCTAAAATTTTCGCAAAATCCGGTCCGGGCGGCCCCGGCGCCGTCAGTTTCCGGCGCGAAAAGTTCATGGAATATGGCGGACCCGACGGCGGCAACGGCGGCAAGGGCGGCGACATCATCTTCGAGGCGGTCGCCGGCCTCAATACGCTGATCGACTTTCGCTATACCCAGCATTTCCGCGCGCCGCGCGGTAAGGGCGGGTCGGGCAGCAACCGCACCGGTGGGGGTGGCGACGATCTGGTCATCAAGGTGCCGGTCGGAACGCAAGTGCTGTCCGAGGACAAGGAAACCGTGCTGCTCGACTTCACCAAGGTCGGCGAGCGCGTCGTGTTCCTGCGCGGCGGCGACGGCGGACGCGGCAACGCCAGCTATAAGACCTCGACCAACCGCGCGCCGCGCCAGCACGGCACCGGCTGGCCGGAGGAAGAGGCGTGGGTGTGGCTGCGGCTCAAGCTGCTCGCCGATGCCGGGCTCGTCGGGCTGCCGAATGCCGGCAAGTCGACCTTCATCAATCAGGTCACCAACGCCCAGGCCAAGGTCGGCGAATATGCCTTCACCACGACGCGGCCCCAGCTCGGCGTGGTGCGCCACCACCAGCGCGAATTCGTCGTCGCCGACATTCCCGGCCTGATCGAGGGTGCGGCCGAGGGCGCCGGGATCGGCGACCGCTTCCTGGGCCACATCGAGCGTTGCCAGGTGCTGCTCCACCTGGTCGACGCCAACGATAAAGACGTCGCCGAAAGCTATCGCATCGTCCGCGACGAGCTCGAAAATTATGGCGCCGGGCTAACCGACAAGAAGGTCGTCGTCGCGCTCAACAAGATCGATACGCTCGACGACGAACTCATCGCCGCGCTGTCCGGGGAACTCGAGGAAGCGAGCGGTGCGGAGGTGATCCCGATCTCCGGTGCGGCAGGAACCGGGGTCGACTGGGTGCTCGACAAATTGCTCGAAGCGATCGGCGACCACGCCAAGGTGAGCGCCGACGACGACGGCGAGGATGCGATCGAATGGTCGCCGGTTTGAGCCGGAGACGGGCGAAAGGGGGTGGTCTAAGGAGCGGTTGGTCCGCTTGCGACCTAAAACCAGACATCCAGCTTGGCGTGAGCTGCGAGTAAGCGCTAACGGGCTTGGATGCGCCGCTTCGCCCCCTCCTCCTGCCCTCGCCTGATCGTCAAGGTGGGATCGTCGCTGCTGGTGACGCCCGAGGGCGAGGTGCGGCGCGATTGGCTCGCGAGCCTTGTCGCTGACATCGCCGCCGCCGCGAAGGCGGGGCAGCAGATCGCCGTCGTATCGTCGGGCGCGATCGCGCTGGGTGCGCGGCGGCTGAAGCTGGCCAAGGGCGGCCGCGCCAGCCTGGAGGATGCGCAGGCGGCGGCCGCGACCGGGCAAATCGCGTTGAGCCAGGTCTGGGCCGAATGCCTCGCCGCCGAGGGACTGACCGCGGCGCAAATGCTGGTGACGCTCGACGATCTCGAGGATAGGCGGCGCTACCTCAACGCCGCGGCGACGCTTGATCGGCTGCTCGGGCTGGGCGTGGTGCCGGTGATCAACGAGAATGACAGCGTCGCGACCGAGGAAATCCGGTTTGGCGACAACGACCGGCTCGCCGCGCGCGTCGCGCAGGCGGCGGGTGCTAGGGGCGTGCTGCTGCTGTCGGATGTCGATGGGCTCTACGATCGCGACCCCGCCAAGCCGGATGCGGCGCTGATCGAGAAGGTCGCCCGTATCGACGCGGCGATCGAAAGCATGGCCCGCGGCTCGTCGTCCGGCATGGGATCGGGCGGCATGACGTCGAAGGTGCAGGCGGCGCGGATCGCCACGCGCGCGGGCATTCCGCTCGCTATCGCCAACGGGCGGGTCGATCACCCCTTGGCGCGCTATATCGAGGGCGGGCGCGGCACATTATTCGCCGCCGAACGTGTGGCGACGGCGCGCAAGGCATGGCTCGGCGGGCGGCTGCGCAGCCGCGGGATCGTCCATATCGACGCCGGGGCGGTGGCAGCGCTGGCGGCGGGCAAGAGTCTGCTTCCGGCCGGGGCGGTGCGGATCGAGGGTGATTTCGCGCGGGGCGACGTGGTCGCCATTGCAGGGCCGGACGGCGTCATCGCCAATGGCCTCGCCGAATACGACGCGACCGACGCCGCGCGTATCGCGGGCAAACGCAGCGAAGAGGCGGCAACGATCCTGGGTTACGCACCGCGCGCGGCGTTGGTTCACCGCAATCATATGGTGCTGGCGTGATGGTCATCGCGTTGACCGGCGGGACCGGCTTCGTCGGTAGCCACGTCATCGACCAAGCGCTCGCCGCCGGGATCGAATTGCGCGCGCTGACCCGGCGTTCGCAGCCCGAACGCGCCGGCGTGACGTGGATTTCTGGCGCGCTCGACGATGCCGCGAGCCTTGCGACGCTGGTGACCGGCGCCGACGCAGTGCTGCACGTCGCCGGCGTTATCAACGCGCCCGACCGCGCAGGATTCGCGGCGGGCAATATCGAGGGGTCGCGCGCCATGATCGCGGCGAGCGAGCAGGCCGGGATCCGCCGTTTCGTCCAGGTGTCGTCGATCGCCGCGCGCGAGCCCGATTTGTCCGATTACGGCTGGTCGAAGGCCGAGGCCGACAAGGTGCTGATCGCGAGCAACCTCGACTGGACGATCGTTCGCCCGCCCGCGATCTTCGGTCCGCGCGACAATGAGATGCTCGAGCTGTTCAAGCTGTCGAAGAAGCACGTCATGCCCCTGCCCCCGGCGGGCGGACGGCTGTCGGTGATCGCGGTCGAGGAACTGGTGCGGCTGCTGATCGCACTGCCGACCAGCAACGCGCTGACTCGTCAGATCATCGAGCCCGATGATGGCCGCCCCGACGGCTGGGACCATCGCGAGCTCGCCCGCGCGATCGGCGTCGCGACGGGGAACAAGGTGCTGCCCCTCCCCCTGCCCCGCTTCCTCCTCGACACGGTGTCCGCCGGCGATCGCCTCGTGCGCGGCAAGGGCGCCAAGCTCACCGCCGATCGGGTCCGCTACTTTTGCCACAAGGATTGGGTCAGCCACGCCCGCCCGCCCGACGATGTCTGGGCGCCGCAAGTCGACACCCGCGACGCGCTCGCGGCGACTGCGGCATGGTATCGCGCGCAGGGATTGCTATAGAATTGCTGCAAAGCCGCCGCATTTGGCTGGCACCGCCATCGGCCAGGACAAGGAAACCACATGACCGACCGCGCCAAGACTTTCGAGATCGTCACCGGGCTGATCCAGCCGTTCAACAAGAAGCAAGTGGCGTTGAGCGATGCGACCACGTTCCAGCACGACCTCGAATGGGACAGCCTGACGGTGATGGATTTCGTCGCGGCGATCGAGGACGAGTTCGACATAATCATTACGATGAACATGCAGGCGGAGATCGAGACGGTCGGCCAGCTCGTCGACGCGGTCGAGAAGCTGAAGGCGTAAGACAATGACCGATGCCGACCTGACCAGCGACAAGCTGCCCGCCGATCCACCCGCGGTAGGCCCCGAAACCGACCTGATGTCGAAGTTCGACGGGCTGATCGCCGAGCGCCAGGCGCTGATCGATACCGGCGTCACCGATCCCTTCGCGATCGTGATGGAACAAGTCAAATCGCCGACCGAAGCGGTCATCGCGGGCAAGGACACGATCCTGCTCGGCACCTACAATTACATGGGGATGACGTTCGACCCCGACGTGATCCAGGCGGGCAAGGACGCGCTCGACCAGTTCGGTTCGGGCACCAACGGCAGCCGGATGCTCAACGGCACCTTCCGCGACCATATCGAGGTGGAGGACGCGCTGCGCGACTTCTACGGCGTCAGCGGCGCGATCGTGTTTTCGACCGGCTACATGGCCAATCTCGGGATGATCTCGACGCTCGCGGGCAAGGGCGAATACGTCATCCTCGACGCCGACAGCCACGCCTCGATCTACGACGGCTGCAAGCAGGGCTATGCCGAGATCGTCCGCTTTCGTCACAACGACGTCGAGGATCTCGACAAGCGCCTGGGCCGACTGCCGAAGGAGCCCGGCAAGCTGGTGGTCCTCGAGGGCGTCTATTCGATGCTCGGCGATATCGCGCCGCTCAAGGAAATGGTTGCGGTCGCCAAGAAGCACGGCGCGATGGTGCTGTCGGACGAAGCGCATTCGATGGGGTTCTACGGCCCCAATGGGCGTGGCGTGTACGAGGAACAAGGCTGCGGAGGCGATGTCGACTTCATCGTCGGCACCTTCTCCAAATCGGTCGGCACCGTCGGCGGGTTCTGTGTGTCGAACCACCCGAAGTTCGAGGCGATCCGCCTCGCCTGCCGCTCCTATATCTTCACCGCCAGCCTGCCGCCCTCCGTCGTCGCAACCGCCGCCACGTCGATCCGCAAGCTCAAGCACGCGCACAACAAGCGCCAGCATCTGTGGGAGAACGCCCGCAAGCTTCACGGCGGGCTGACCGCGATGGGGTTCAAGCTTGGCACCGAAAAGCCCGACAGCGCGATCATCGCGGTGATCCTGAACGACCAGGAACAGGCAGTAGCGATGTGGCAGGCGCTGCTCGACGCTGGGCTCTACGTCAACATGGCGCGACCGCCCGCGACGCCCGCCGGAACCTACCTGCTCCGCTGTTCGCTGTGCGCCGAACACACGACCGAGCAGATCGACGCCATTTTGAAGATGTTCGAAGCGGCAGGACGAATCACAAACGCGATCAGTTGAGGGAACCGCGGGGGTTTCTTCGATTCGTACGATTCGCTACAATGACGACATGGGTGGGAGCGAGGCCGAACGACGGCTCGTCGACAGAGCGCGTGCGATCTGGCGGGGGACAGCCCTGGCGGTGATGGCGATTGTCGGCGTCGGCATCCTTATCGCGCTCGTCGTCCTGCAATCGAACGCCAATACGCAGCGCGACCGCGCGCTGCAGTTGCAAAGCCACAGCTACGACGTGATGATCCTGACGCGCACGCTGTCGGGAACGATCGCGCGCGCCGAAGCGGCGCTCGGCCGCTACGTGATCAGCGGTAATAAGGACATCGGGCGCGATTATTCGGATCAATGGGACCAGGCGCGTGGCCAGATCGATCGGCTCGACAGCGTCACTGCGGACAATGGCGATCAACAACGCGCGATCGACCGGCTGCGGGCCGCCTACCAGCGCCGCGGCGAGGAGCTGTCGGTGACTGCGCTTAGCACCGCCTACAACAAGGATCGCCAGGCCTATTCGCGCTATTACGAGGCAGGTAAATCGTCATCACTGCGGGAAATCGACAGCGAACTGGAGCGGATCACCGCCGCGGAGCACGATTTGCTCGACGAGCGCACCGCCGCCGCAATGGCGACGGTCAACCGATCGACCGACATCGCGCGCATCCTGTCGATCTTCGGCATCGCGATCGTGCTCGGCGCGATCGTGCTCGGCGCGCTGACGATCGGTGCGATGCAGCAGCGCGCGGCAGCACGCGCCGAAGCCGATAGCGAGCGCGAACGGTCGGCAATGCTCGAGGATGCGGTGAGTGAAGCGACGCTTGCGCTCAGCCAGCAGGAAGCCAAGCTGCGGCAGGTCCAGAAGATGGAGGCGGTCGGGCAGCTGACCGGCGGTATCGCGCACGATTTCAACAATATGCTGGCGGTCGTCTTGGGCGGACTGGAGCTCGCGCGGCGTTCGCTCGACAGCGATGCGCCGGATGTAGGCCGTCATCTCGACAACGCGACCGACGGCGCCAACCGCGCCGCCGCCTTGACTCGCCGCCTGCTCGCCTTCTCGCGCGAGGAGGCGCTCAATCCCGAAGCGATCAAGCCCGTTGATGCCATTGCCGGCATGTCGGACTTGCTCGACCGCACGCTGGGCGACGCGATCACTGTCGATCGCGACGACGACGGATCGGACTGGGCGTTCTGGGCCGACCGCCATGAACTCGAAAATACCCTGCTGAATCTGGCGGTGAATGCGCGCGACGCGATGGACGGGCGTGGGCGGCTGAGCATCCGCACCAGCGCGACCACGCTGACCGCTGGCCAGATCGGCAATTGCCTGGGCGGGGATCATCTCGCGATCGCCGTGGGCGATACCGGCTGCGGCATGGAGCCCGAACTGATCGAGCGCGTGTTTGAACCGTTCTTCACGACCAAGCCGGTCGGCAAGGGCACCGGGCTCGGCCTCAGCCAGATCTTCGCGTTCGTGCGGCAATCGGGCGGCGAAATCACGATCGATTCGACCCCGGGAGCGGGTACCGTCGTCACACTTTACCTGCCCCGGCACAGCGCCACCACCAACGTCGCGACAAGCGTCGCTCCGGCATTGCCGGTCGAACGCGCGCCGGCGGTCGGCGGGCTTGGCATCCTGGTGGTCGAGGACGATCCACGCGTCCTGACGGCCACCGTCGGCGCGCTCGTTGAGCTCGGTCATCGCGTCGTGCCGTGCGCCGATCCGCTCGATGCACCGCGTATGATCGACGATATCGGGCCTTTCGACCTGGTCGTGTCGGATGTCCTGATGCCCGGCCAGACAGGGCCGGAAATGATCGCCGGATTGCTGAACCGCCGCCCCGACCTCGCGGTGCTGTTCGTCACCGGTTATGCGGGCGATGGATCGGCGGCCGATTTCGGCGGACGGCCGGTATTGCGCAAACCCTTCACGATCGCGGGTCTGGAACATGCGATCGCCGACGCGATGGCCTTCGCCGACACCACTTTGTCCGATCAGCTCGCGGCGGAGTAAGACAGTTTTTCCGGCTGACGCGCGTCCGATGCGTGCCTATAGCCGTTCGACCACGCAGCCCCCGCCTCCCCGGCCGAAGGACCGACGTCCCACCCTCTCATGAAGTCCATCGATCGCTACATGGCCCGGCTGATCGCGGTCCCGTTGTTTTCAACGCTGGTCATCGCGGCGATGCTGCTGGTGCTCGATCGCATGCTGCGCCTGTTCGACTTCGTCGCGACCGAGGGCGGGCCGGTCAGCGTGGTGTGGCAGATGCTGGCCAACCTGCTGCCCGAGTATTTCGGGCTGGGCATTCCGATCGGGTTGTTGCTCGGTTGCCTGCTGGCGTTCCGCCGGCTCGCCACGTCGTCCGAACTCGACGTACTGCGCGCGGTGGGGATCGGCTACAACCGGCTGATGTTCGTGCCGTATATGTACGCGGTGATCCTCGCGGTCCTCAACCTCGCGATCGTCGGCTACATCCAGCCCAAGGCGCGGTTCAACTATGAACGGCTGCGCTACGAACTGCGCACAGGAGCACTGGGTGCATCGATCAAGATCGGCGAGTTCACCAGCTTCCCCAACGGCGGGCCGACCGTGCGCATCGAACAGAGCCGCGAGGAAGGTCGCGAACTATCGGGGATATTCCTCCAGCAGACCGACAAGAAGGGAAATGCGCTCGCGGTAACCGCCGAAAAGGGCAAGTTCTTCGGGACTGCCAATCCAGACGAGATTATCTTCCAGCTGACCAAAGGCACACTGGTTCGCAACGAGGTCGGCGTGCCGACGCCACGCGTGCTCCGCTTCGACCTGTGGAATATTCCCATCCCGCTACCCAGGAGTGATCCCTTTCGCGGCCGCGGGGGACGTAACCTCGAACGCACGCTGCCCGAACTTGCCGTGCTCGGCCGCCCCAGCAACAAGGACGAGGAGTCACGCGATACCAGCCGCGCGGCGTTCCATTTCCGGCTGACCGAGGTCGCCGCGATGTTCCTGTTGCCCCTCCTTGCGATGGCCCTGGGCGTGCCGCCGAAGCGATCGAGTTCGGCGCTCGGCGTGTTCCTGGGGATCGTGATGATCGTGACCTATTTCAAGGTGAACGAATACGGCCAGGCGATCGGCGGGCTCGGTCAGATCGACCCGTTCCTGGCGCTATGGGTGCCGTTCGCGGTCTTCGGGGCGCTGGTGCTGTGGATGTACTACACGATCGCCTACGTCCCCGGCGGTCAGCCGATCGGCGCGCTGGAACGCGTGTTCGCCAAGCTCGCCAAGGCGGTGCGGCGCTGGCTGCCGGGCCGGCGCGTCGGGTCCGACGAGGATGACGATGCCGCCGACGACGCCCCGGCTGCGGGCGCACCGGCATGATCTCGATGCAGTTCTTCCCGTCGCGGACGGTATCGTTCTACATGGCGAAGACGTTCATCGTCCGCGCCTTCGCGGTGCTGGCGGCGCTCGTTCTCGTACTGCAATTCCTCGACGCGTTGAGCGAATCGGGGATCATCCTCGCGCATCCGGGCAATACCCAAGCCGACGTGTGGCACTACATCTCGCTGCGCACGCCGCAGCTCGTCGCGCGGTTCCTGCCCTATTCGGTGCTGCTCGGCGCGATCATCACCTATTCGACGCTCAACCAGAACAGCGAGGTCATCTCGCTCAAGGCAGCCGGGCTGTCGGCGCACCAGATTCTGGCGCCGATGATCGTCGCCGCGATGGGCATCGCGGTGCTGAGCTTTGCATTCAACGACCGCGTGGTCAGTCGCGCTACCGCCACGCTCGATGCGTGGAAGAAGGTCGAATACGCGCCCGTGCCGATCGACCACGGCAACCGAACGAGAGTCTGGACCAAGGCTGGCGAAGACATCATCAACGTTCGTAACGTCAAGCTGATCGGCGATACTGCGACGCTGACTGGGGTGACCTTCTACGATCGGGATACCCAAGGACGACTGATCTCGATCGTCTCCGCGGCGAACGGTCGTCAAGATGGTAAGGCGTGGCGCATCTGGCCGGCGCAAAAATTCGACGTTGCCAGCGGGAAGTTGAACAATCTTGGCTCGATCGTCATGGGCAATGGCGTCCGCCTTAGCCAGTTCACGTTGGCGAGCGTCGACGCCGAGGGGCAGTCGTTCCTCGAACTGCGCTCGACGGTGGCGTCGCTGAAGGCGGCCGGCCGCCCGACGAAGGCCTATGAGGGCGAGATGTGGCACAAATTGTCCGGCCCGCTGGCGGCGGTGCTGATGCCGCTGCTGGGCGCGGTCGCGGCGTTCGGCATCGCGCGATCGGGCAAGCTGTTCATCCGCGCGGTGATCGGGATGAGCTTGGGCTTCGTCTATTTCGTGATCGACAATTTCGCGCTGGCGATGGGCAATCTCGGCGCCTACCCGCCCTATCTCGCCGCGTGGGCGCCGTTCCTGCTGTTCCTGATGATCGGCGAAGCAGTGCTGATCCGGACCGAGGAATAGGCCTAAGTTGACACTAGGTTGACACTGGCGCGATCGCTCCGCTCAGTGTTTTTGCATCAATATCAGTGATATGCCTGCGGCAGTGACGGGCGAAATCCAACATTGCAAGCGCGTAATTCAGCGCCGCTTCACGGTGCTTTTGGCCAAGCGAGCGGCGAGGAACGGCAAGCCTTTATAATTGCCCCTGTGATACACCGATTCCGCGTCGAGCGCGGCGGTGATGCGGCGGTGCGCGGTGCCGAGCGCGTGGTACGGCAGCCCCGGCAGCAGATGATGCAGCGCGTGATAGCGCAAGCCGACCGGCGCCCACAGCATCGGCAGCACGGCCGGCGGCGGGACGTTGACCGAGTCGAGATATTGCGCGGTGACGCTCATCGCCTCGCCCTCATTCTCCCACAGATGCGCGACGAGCGTGCGCACCTGGTTGGTCACCGCGAGGCCCGAGGTGACCGCGAGAAAGATCAGGAACGCCTTGAGCGGGATGATCCCGGTCGCGGTGAGCACGATCAGTGCGATCGCATAACTGCTCGCCGCAGCTTCCAACCGATGCCACAGCGCCTTTGCCGGTCCTTCGGGCGGCCGGCGGCGGAACGACGGGTTGATCTGCAACCCCGAATAGCGCGCGACGACGGCGCGGCGCAGCGGTGGCAATACCGCCGACAGCGGGGTCAAGACGGCATAGCGGACCAGCAACGCGACCGGCGCGAGCGCGGAAACCAGGATGAACACCGGCAATGTCCACCATTTCATCAGCGCCAGCGGCAGATATTCGGGATCCTCCGCGGTGCCGTAGCGCGTACGCGCGTGGTGCAAATTGTGGACGCCCTCGTACATGAAGCTGGGCGTCAGCAGCGGAATCCCAACGAGCAGGTTCCAGCCGAGCCGGAATCCCGGCACCGCGGCATGCTTGATGTGCGTCAGTTCGTGGATGAAGCTTTCGGCGCGATACAGCGCCAGCGCGGCGACCACGCCCGCGGCAATGCTCCAGCCGAGCGACGGCGCGAGGATCGCCGCGATCAGCGCGCTGTATCCGATCACCGCCGACGCCAGCATGTCCGCCCAATAGATCGTCGGATTGGGCGCATTGAGGTCGCGCGTCAGGTCGGCAGCCGCCTTCAACATGGCCTTGTCGTCGTCAACCGGGCGGCGCGTCGCGCCACGCGCGGCCACGGCGGCGGCTGCACCGGTTTCCCGGCGGTCGAGGGTCGCAACTGTATCCATGCCTTGAGCCATTACAGGCATATAGTGGCGATAGGGTGGCAAACCAACGTGCGATCGGTGTGATCGAGATTACCGCGACGTCGCCGCTGCCCGGCCGGGGTGACGGTTAGGCATTGTCCAACGCAAACGCTTTGCCTACCCCGCGCGGCAACCGAAGCGAGGTACCGATGCCCTCCCCAGCCATTATCCGCCCGATCGACAGCAAGGCCGACCGCAAGAAGTTCGTCGATTTGCCGTTCCGTCTCTACAAGGACGACCCCAATTGGGTACCGCCGCTGAAAGGCGAGGCGCTGGGCCTGATTACGCCCGAAAAGAACGGCTGGTTCAGTCACGCCAAGGCGCAATTGTACCTGGCCGAGCGCGACGGTCAGGTGGTCGGGCGTATTTCCGCGCATATCGACACGCTCGCGCTGACCATGCCCGCCGACAAGGGATTCGGCCCGGGATGCGGGCAATGGGGCTATATGGACGCCGAGGACGAAGCGACCGCCCAGGCGCTGATCGCGACGGCGGAGGGCTGGCTGCGCGACCAGGGAATGACTCGCGTGCTCGGGCCAATCAGCATGTCGATCTGGGAGGAGCCGGGGCTGCTGGTCGAAGGCTACGACCACCCGCCGACGATCATGATGGGGCACGCCAAGCCCGAATATAAGGGCTGGATCGAGCGCGCCGGGTATCACTCGGTCAAGACGCTCCACACCTACGATCTCGACATCGTCCACGGCTTTCCGCCGATCGTCCAGCGCATCATCAAATCGGGCGAGCGCAACCCGAGCATCCGCATCCGCGAGGTCGACAAGTCGAAGTTCGAAGAAGAGGCCGCGATCATCCTGGCGATCCTCAACGATGCCTGGGCGGACAATTGGGGGTTCGTGCCGCTGACCCCGCCCGAAATCGCCGATGTCGGCGTCAAGCTGAAACCGATCGTGTTCAACGACCTGATCCGAATCGCCGAGCTCGACGGCAAGCCGGTCGCGTTCATGATCACCCTTCCCGACCTCAACGAAGCGATCAAGCCGCTCAACGGATCGCTGCTGCCGTTCGGCTGGGCCAAGCTGTTGCTGTGGCTGCGCAAGCCCAAGGTGAAGACGATGCGTGTGCCGCTGATGGGTGTGGTCAAGGAACTGCAAGCGTCGCGGCTGGCCGGGCAGCTGGCCTTCATGATGATCGAGTATATCCGCCGCTCTGCGGTCGCGAAATATGGCTGCACGCGCGGCGAGATCGGTTGGGTGCTCGACGACAATCAGGGCATGAACGCGATCGCCGACGCAATCGAGAGCAAGGTCAACAAGGTGTACGTGATTTACGAAAAGACGTTGTGAGGGCCGGCCCCCGGCGCTCTCGGTCGTGATGGTCGCGGGGGCCGAGCGTCGATCGACCGGCGGGGGTGAATCCCCGCCCGGCCGACCTGGACACAGCGCGGGTCAGTTGCGCTGCTGAAGCTTCGTCACGTCGACGCCTTCGTCGCGCCACTCGTCGGCGGTCTTGCAGATCCGGCCCTGGCGGATGGAGCCGGTGACCGGTTCAGCCCTGACGCAATACCGCGTCTTGGCGTTGGCGCCTGCCTGGTCCTTCGCGGACATCCCGCTGGGATCGTTGTTTTTGCCGGCGGCAAGCGCCGGGCTGGCCGAGACGAGGCCAATCGCGGTGATGGCGGCGATTGAGATTTTACTGAACATGCGTCTACTCCTTTTCAGTCGACACGCGGGATCGACGACTGTGTTAGTGCATTAAGCATGCCAATCACTGGAGTCGTTCTAAATCAATGATTTAGCGTTAAACTACGTTTGTAGTTATTGGCGGATTTCACCAACCAATAGGACGTCTTGCCGATCTTCGGTATCAGAAACGTCGTGCAACCCCGGCGAGGAGTTCGACGTCGGGCGCATCGCGGTTGAGCCCGGCGATGCCGCCGATGTCGAGTTGGAGATCGTCGTTCACTTTATAGGCAAGCGACAGCGCCGCACGCTCCTGCGTCGTCCTGCCCAGCGGGTCGTTGTCGCGCAGCGCCTGGCCTTCGACCTCGACTGTCACCTTGTTGCTGAGTTGGACGCCTAGCCCCAAGGTCGCGCTCGCGGCAAAATGCCGACCGCGCCCGCCTGTATTCACCGCCGCATCCACCTCGGGCACGAACTGGACGTTGACGGCCTTAGATACATCATAGGTCAGCGGCACCACGACGCCGGCGCCCCAATCGCCCGCACCGATCGGCTGGCGTCCGGTGGGTAGCGTCGCGAACGGCTGAACCGCGATCGACAGCCCGCTGCCATCGGGATCGGCGAGATTGGCTTTGAGCCCCAGCGAGACGTCGCCAGCCCGAGTCGCGCGGTCGATCGCGCCACCCGATCGTTCGCGCACGAAACCCACCGGCGTCCAACCGATCTGTGCCTCGATGTTATCGGTCAGCCCGATCCGCACCAATGTGTCGCCGATCAGCACGGTGTCGGTGCGATCGCCCGGCTGCCGATCGAGCGTCCAGTCGGCCAACGAGGTTTCGACCGACACGCGTCCGGCATCGATCGTGCAAGCGGGTGAACCGAGGCCGGGGCGCGCGGGGCAGTAATCGCGGGGCTTGTCCTGTGCCGCGACCGGCGCCGCCATCAGCAGCGCGGCCAGCGCGGGCGCGATCTTCACCGCAGCCGCAGCCACGCCGGGGCGTGATCGCTCGCCTTTTCGCGGCCGCGATAATCCTTGTCGACGCCGGCGTCGCGCAACCGGTCGGCGGCGATCGGCGACAAGAGCAAGTGGTCGATGCGGAAGCCCGCGTCTCGCTGCCACGCGCCCGCCTGATAGTCCCAGAAGGTCCACACGCCCCCCTTGGTATAGCGCGTGCGCAAAGCGTCGGTCCAACCCTGCGCGAGCAAGCTGCGGTAGCGCTGGCGGCTTTCGGGTTGCATCAGCGCGTCGTCCTGCATCGCGCGGACCGAGAAGGTGTCGTCGTCGTTGGCGATGACGTTGTAATCCCCCGCTAGCACCACGGGCAGTTCCTCGGCCAGAAGGTCGCGCGCGCGCTCGGCGAGCCGGTCCATCCATTTGAGCTTATAATCGAACTTGGGGCCCGGCTGCGGGTTGCCGTTGGGCAAATAGATCGACGCGACGACCAGCCCATCGACTTCGCATTCGAGGTAGCGGCTATGTTCGTCCTCGGGATCGCCAGCGAGGCCGCGCTGGCGTTCGATCGGCTCCTTGCCCTTGGCGAGCACCGCGACGCCGTTGAACGCCTTTTGCCCATGCCACACCGCCCCATAGCCGGCGGCGCGGATCGCATCGATCGGGAAGCCTTCGTCGGCGGACTTGAGTTCCTGCAGGCAAACGATGTCGGGTTGCTGCTCGCGCAGATACTCGACCAGCCGATCGATCCGCGCCTTGATGCCGTTGACGTTGTACGTGACGATCTTCACGCGCGCGCTAGACCGAGAAGCTCGTGCCGCAGCCGCAGCCCGAGGCGGCGTTCGGGTTGGTCACCGCGAAATGCGCGCCGCCGAGATTGTCGACGAAATCCACCGCAGATCCGCGCACCAGGTCGAGGCTCATGTCATCGACGAGCAGCCGCACACCGTCGGTTTCGGCGATCGTGTCGCCCGCTTCAGGCGCATCGGCCAAACCGAACTTATACTGGAACCCCGAGCAGCCGCCGCCTTCGACCGACAGCCGCAGGATCGCGGGCTTGCTCTGGCGCTCGGCGATCGCCGCGACGCGCGCGGCCGCCGCCGGTGTCAGCACGATATCGGGAGCGAGCGTTGCCACGCGGCGGAGATAGGTATTGGCGCGGCGCGCGGCAACCAATGAAAAGGCCGCCCGGGTTGTCCCGGCGCGGCCCATCCTCTCCCTATAAACCTTATCAGTCGGTCGAATCGCTCGCTGCGGCGGTGCTGACGGGCACGGCGTTGAGCTGCGGGTTCTTGAGCGCGGTGAGATAATCCGCGGTGGTCAGGAACGGCATCGGGTTGACCGCGCGGCCGTCGATGCGGACTTCGTAATGGAGATGCGGGCCGGTCGAGCGGCCGGTCGAACCCGACAGTGCGATCAGCTGGCCGCGCTTCACCTTCTGGCCGGCGACGACGAGGATCTTCGACAAGTGGCCGAAGCGGGTCTGGATGCCGCGCCCATGGTCGATCTCGACCATGTTGCCGTAACCGCCCGAACGCTCGGCCTTGTCGACCACGCCATCGGCGGTGGCGTAGACCGCGGTGCCGGTCGAGCAGGGAATATCGACGCCCGGATGGAACGCCGCGGTGCCGCGGAACGGATCGCTGCGGATGCCGAAATTGCTGGTAAACTTCATGTCAGCGACCGGCTGCACCGACGGGATCGAGATCAGACCGTCCTCGAGCGTGTCGAGCTTCTTCCAGGTCTGGAACAACGCGCGGAACTGAGCGTCGGCGGCAATGTCGGCCGCGGCCTCGGCGCTGTCGGCGGCGAGATAGGGTCCGCCCATTGCCGCCGCCTTCGGCTGGAAGCGCGCCGGATCGATCCCGATCGCCTTGGCCCGCGCAACCGCTGCGATGTAGCGCTTCTCGGTCGCCACGCGCGCCTTGACCGCCAGATTGACCTGGCCGCGTTCGATCCGCGCGAGCGGCTCGACCACATCGGCGGCGACCGCCGCCGCCTTCGCGTCGATCGGTTCATAGGCGATCGGCTGGACGCTGCCTTGGCCGTTCAACGCGGCGGCGAGCATTTGCTGGCGTGCCTCGACGCGCTTGGCGCGAACGTCGGCGACGTATTTGATCTGCTGGATCTTGGTCTGCATGTCGGCCACGGCGGCCTCCATGCTGGCGACCTTGGCTTCGGGCGAGAGCGGCTTTGCCGTGAGGCCGGTCAGCGCGATCGCGCTGACGCCGGCCTGCGCCACGCCATAGGCCGAGAAAACGAGCGTGACGGCGAACGCGACGGCCAGCGAGGCCTGGGTGCGGCCGGCGATCGAGAGGCGGCGCAAGTCACGGCCATCGTGAAAGATGAAATCGCGTGTTTTGAAGAACTGCCCAAAGCGCGTTGCAGCGCCCCGCAAAGCCGTAAAATTGATCATGTGTCCCCGGCGACCCTGGCGACGGTCACCGATTTTCGGCGACCTTGATTGCTTGAAACCGGACGAACCCCACACACGTCCAGACTACGGGAACAATCACTGCCCGGGCGTCGTTTCCATGCAATAGCAAAGGTTAATTCACGGGGCAGACCGGCGCGTCCGCGCGGCGAGTCGTTGAATCTCGAGTGAATGACACCGCAGTCATGCACCGTCCGATGAGTGATTCGCGTTCGCGATCAGCGGTTCAGGCCAGTTCCTTCACCGCATTCAGAACCTGTTCGACGTGCCCGGGCACCTTCACCTTGCGCCAGCTTTTGACCAGCTTGCCGGCGGTGTCGAACAGCCATGTCGAGCGATCGATGCCCATATATTCGCGCCCGTAGAGCACCTTGGGCACCCATGCGCCGAACGCTTCGATCACGTCATGCTCGTCGCTCGCGAGCGGCACGGTCAGGCCGTATTTGGCGGTAAACTTGGCGTGCTTGGCGACCGTGTCCTTCGACACGCCGAGCACCGCCGCACCGGCCTTCGCGAAGTCGGGAGCGAGTGCGCTGAAATCCTGCGCCTCGCGCGTGCAGCCGGCGGTGTCGTCCTTGGGATAGAAATACAGCACGAACGGCTTGCCGACATAGTCGCGCAGCCGGATCGGGCCGTCGGCGCCGCTCAGTTCGAGGTCGGGCAGGTCGTCGCTGACATCAATGCTCATTCGTGCCTCCACTAACGTCCGCCCAGCAGGCGGCGACCTCCTGCCGCGTCGCGTCGAACCGCGCAACCATCGAGTCCCAGTCGCTCGCGCCCAGCACGCGGACGATCAGCGCGCGTGTGGCGTCGGACGGTGGCTGGCTGTCGGGCGCGACCAGTCGCAGTAATACGAGCATCCGCGTGAGCAGCCGATACGCCTCGCCGATCGCTGGCTCGATGATCGCGCGGTCGGCGAGCATCGCGATGGCGGGGCCGAGATCGGGGTCGAAGCCGGCATTGTGCGTCAGTTGCGCGACGTGCACCGCGAATTCGAGGTCGACCAGCCCGCCCGGCAGCAGCTTGGCGTCGAGCGGACCCGCGGGCGGCTTGTGCCGCGCCATTTCGGCACGCATCTCGACCGCGTCGGCGATCGTCTTGACCGGGTCGCGCGGCGTTTGCAGCACCTCGTCGATCACCGTAGCGACCGCCGCCCGCGCCGAGCCCGACCCGAAGATCGTCCGCGCGCGCGTCAACGCCATATGCTCCCACGTCCAGGCATCCGCGCGCTGATAGTGTGCGAAGCCGTCGAGCGAGACGACCAGCGGGCCCTGCGCACCCGATGGCCTGAGCCGCGTGTCGATGTCGTAGAGCGGCCCTGCAGCGGTCGGCACGGAGAGACCCGCGGTGACGCGCTGCGCAAGGCGGTTGTAGTAATGCACCGCGCCGAGCGGCTTGGCGCCATCCGATTCCGCGGCGAAGTCGCCGGTGAACAGATAGATCAGGTCGAGGTCCGAGGCGTGGGTCAGCGCCCCGCCGCCCAACCGCCCGAGCGCGAGAATGACGAGCTCGCTGTCGGGCACGCGGCCATGCGCCGCGGCGAAATCGGCAACGGTCGCCGTGGCGAGCACCTCGACCGCCGCGACCGCGACGCGAGCGTAACCATGCGACACGTCGAGCGGATCACTGGTCCCCGCGACAAGCTGCGCGCCGAGCGCAAAGCGCTTTTCGCCGACGATCCGCCGCACGCGGTCCAGCGCAACCTGATAATCGTCCCCCGCCTCGCTTCGCGCCATTTCGGCGACCAGCGTCGGCAAGTCCCCGACCGGGGCCAGCGCGGTCGCGTCGATCAGCCCGTCGAGCAACGCGGGCCGCCGCCCGAGTGCCTCGGCGAGCGGCGGCGCATGGCTGAGGATCGTCGCCATCAACTGCGCGAGCTGCGGGCGCGCCTCCAGCAAGCGGAAGAAATTGATCGCGCTGGGCAGCCGCGACAGCATTGCGTCGAACTGGATCAGCGCCGCGCGCGGATCGGGCGCTTGCCCCAGCGCCGCCATCAGCCCAGGCAGCACTGCTTCGAGCGCTTGCCGCGCCGCCGGGCTGCGCAACGCCGGATAGGATCCGCCGCGCCACCGCTCGACCAACTGCGCAGCGGTGGCGGCGTCGGCAAACCCGATCGCCGCGAGTTGCCCGGGCAACGTATCGCCATCGCTCGACAAGGCGGCGGTATCCGGCGGGTCGAGCGAATCGTAGATGGCGCCGACCGCGGCGACGTGGGGCTTCAGCATCGCGATCAGCGACGCGCCGGTGCCGAACCCGGCGAGCTGCCCGACATTGTCGAGCGCGTCCTGCGCGCGCGGTAGCGCATGGGTCTGGCGGTCGTCGACCATTTGCAATCGATGCTCGGTGGTGCGGAAGGCGACATACGCCGCCTTCAGCGTTTCCGCTTCGTCCAGGCCGATCCGCCCCGCCGCCGCCAGCGCATCGAGCGCAGCCATCGTTGCGGGCGCGCGCAACGCCGGGTCGCGGCCGCCGTGGATCAACTGGTGGATCTGCGCGAAGAATTCGATCTCGCGAATACCGCCGCGCCCGCGCTTGAGGTCATAGCCGGGGCCGAATGCCTGGCCTTGCGCATGGTGATCGCGGATGCGGCGGGTGATCTCGCGAATCTCCCCCACTGCGCCGAAATCCACCGCGCGGCGCCAAACGAAGGGACGGATCGCGTCGAGGAAGTGCCCTCCGAGTGCGAGATCGCCGGCAGCGGCGCGCGCTCTAATGAACGCCGCGCGCTCCCACGGCAGCGCCTGGCTCTCGTAATAGGAAATCGCCGCATTGACCGGCAGCACGATCGGCGTGACCTCGGGCGACGGGCGCAGGCGGAGGTCGACGCGCAGCACGTACCCCTCGCCGTCGCGGGCCTGGAGCAATTCGACGACACGGCGGCCGATCCGCACCGCGGCTTCCTCGGGCTCCTCACGCGCGCGGTGCGGCAGCGTCTCAGGATCGAATAGCAGGATCGGATCGATGTCCGACGAATAATTGAGCTCGCAACTGCCTTGCTTCCCCAGCGCGATTGCGGCGAAGCCGATCGGCTCGGCATCGGGCGTGCGTTCGAGGATCGCGGCGCGGATCGCAGCGTCGAGCGCACGGTCCGCGAACGCGGTCAACCGCCGAGTCACGCCGTCGAGGTCGAGCGCACCCGCCAGGTCGGCGATCGCCACGATCAACGCTTCGCGCCGCCGCGCGCGCCGCATCGCGACGCCGATCGGCAGATCGGGATCGAACGGCGCCGGGTCGGGCACAATCCCCTGCGCAAGATCGGAGACGAGATCGGGTTGTTGTTCGATCGCGACGCGCAGGAACGGCGCGTGTGCGGTGACGCGCGCGATGGCCAGGGCGAAGGTGGACGGATCGTTCACGCAACCGCTCTAGCCGAGCGCGCGTAGGTAGAGAATTGCCTGCGTCGCCTCAAAGTCGTTACGGGGTTAACTTAAATTAAGTGCAACGCAGCAACAAAGCGGCAACAAAAGGTCACACTGCTCGTTCTGTCGATGATGAGCCCGTCAGCAACTTCCCCCTCAGCCGCGCAGAATCACTTGCGGCAGATGGTACGGCTACCGCGCGAGAGCGACGGGGTGGGCAATGCGCTTCGCCAGATTTTTGGCGGGGCCGCGGTGTTGCCGTCAGAGTTCACCGCGCTGCTCAATCGCCTCAACAACGAAGATTAATCGTCGTCATCCTCGACGTCGTCCGGCTGCGTATGGTGGTCGCCGCTCAGCTCGTCGACCTCGTCCATGATCGTATCGAGCGCGGTCCGGCCCTGATTGTCGGGCGCGGTGCGGCGTGACGACATGTCGCCGCCGCTCAGCAACGCTTCGAGCGCGACACGGCCGCGTGCAACGCGGCTCTTGATCGTGCCGACCGCGACGTTGCAGATTTCGGCGGCTTCTTCGTAGGCGAAGCCGCCCGCGCCGACGAGGATTAGCGCCTCGCGCTGCGGCTGCGGCAGGTGGAGCAAGGCGCGCTGCATGTCCCCCAGTTCGACATGCTTGTCCTGGCTGGCGGGCGCGGCGAGCACGCGATCAGCGACCAGATCGTCCCACTCGCCCTTGAACCGCGCGCGGCGCATCTGGCTGAGGTAAAGATTGCGCAGGATGATGAAGGTCCAGGCGCGCATATTGGTGCCGGCCTGGAAGCGCTGGCGCGCCGCCCATGCCTTCATCAGCGTTTCCTGGACGAGGTCGTCGGCGAGGTCACGGCTGCCCGACAGCGAACGGCCGAACGCGCGCAGGTGCGGAATCACCTGGCCCAATTGCTCTTTGAACTCGGAGTCGGACAGCGCGACATGCTCGATCGCCTCCCCCTCGTTCTCGGCATCGCTATCGATCGTGGTCATGGAACTCCGGGATTGGCGCGAACAGGCCGTCATATTGGTAGATAGGACGACCGGGGCCGCAACCAACCACTACACGGCTATTTGTTGAAGAGCAGGGGGACCCAGACGATCGCCGACAGAATCCCGATCGCGAGAACGATCGAGATCAGCAGGACGTATCGCATATGCCCCGACGTCTCGCCGGCGCGCGCTTCGTCGCCGGTTTCGCGAGTGGGGGTTTCGGGAGAGTCTGGATCAGTCATGCACCCTCGAACGCGCGATTTCCGTTTTGGCTCCGTAACCGATGGAACTTTCGCTCTCGCTAGGCCGGAATGGTACTTTCATCGAAGAACAGCGCCTGGCTGATCGCCGCTTTGACGGTCGACCGCTGGAACGGCTTGGTGATCAGGAAGGTCGGCTCGGGCCGCTCCCCCGTCAGCAGGCGTTCGGGAAACGCGGTAATGAAAATCACCGGGACCTGGAATTCGGCCAGGATATCCTTGACCGCGTCGATCCCCGAACTGTCGTCGGCCAGCTGGATGTCGGCCAGCACCAGGCCCGGCCGATCGCTCATCGCCGATGCCACCGCTTCGTCGCGAGTCACCGCGACACCGGTCACGTCATGACCAAGGTCGCGGACGATCGTCTCGATATCCATCGCGATGATCGGTTCGTCCTCGATGATCAGGACGCGCGCGCGTGTCTGCTTTTCGATCTCGGCCAGCGCTTCGGTGACCAGCGCCTCGATCTCATCGGCGTCATGGTCGATCAGATAACCGGCGTCTTCGGGCGTGAACCCTTCCATCGCGGTCAGCAGCAGCGCCTGCCGCGACAGCGGCGTCATCCGGGCAAGCCGCGCGTTGGCGACGGCCTCCTGCCCCTCGACCGAGGACCCGTCGTCGCTCAGCGCGACATCGTCATCGGCGTTGGTCGTGCGCCAGATGACCTGGAAGGTGCGATACAGCCCGAGCCTCGGTTCGACGTCGCGGGGAAACTCCTCGGGCGCAGCGACGATCGCCTCGAGCGCGGCGCGGACATAGCGGTCGCCATGCTCCTGGCTCCCCGTCAGCGCGCGACCGTAACGGCGCAGGAAAGGCAGGTGAGGCGCGAGTTGTTGGCCGAGCGACATAATCTGATTGAACTCCCCGAAAAGGCGCCGGCTCTTGTGCGAGCGCGGCTTGATTTAGGCAACACGACATTTTTCTGTTCGCTAGTGGAACAATCGAAAGCCTTTTTGGTTTCACGAGATATAACGGCGCGCTGCACGCACCGGTCCTGGCCGCATTTTGCGTGCCTTTTTTCGTTTCCGGCATGCCGGGGTGGTGGTCAAAGGGGGTTTGGTTTGCCTGAACGGCGGTCATCAAAGGGCGGAAAGCCCGGCACCGATGGCAACAAGAGCAAGAAGGTAAAGGACGAAGCGATGGGGACCGCGCTGCGCACGGTCTATCATGACGCTGTCAGCGAGCCCGTGCCCGACGAAATGCTCGATCTGCTCCGCAAGCTGGGATAGCCCGTGGGCGGTTTTACCGCGGACGAGCGTGCAACACCGACTCTGGCTGCGCGCGTTGGCCGGCTACAGACCGGCGCCAAGATTTTCCTGATCCTGTTGGGAGCGTTGCTGCCGTTCGCGATCATCGCGATCCTCGCCACGTTGAGTACCACTCGCCAAGCGGGCAGCGAAGCGCTGTCGCAGCTTCGGGTCGCCGCGCAAGAAAGTTCTCGCAACCTTGCGATCGAGCTGGACGGCGACATGGCCGCGCTGAGCACTGCGATGAACGCGCTCGCCGCCGATCACGCCGACGCGCCGAGCTGCGCCCGCGCCCGCGGCGTGTTCGCGCAACAGATTGCAGCGGGGGCGAGCTTCAGCATCACCGATCGCGCCGGCCGGATGCTGTGTGGGACGTCGGCCTCCTACCCTGTCCCGAATGCGATCGCCGGCGGCCAGCCGGCGGGCCGGGTAGTACCCGGCAAGGGCGTCGTGCTGGCGATTATTGCGGCCAATGGCGACCTGCGCGGTAGTGCGTATTTCCCCGCCAAGTTCCTGACGCACATTGCCAAGCCGACCGTCACGGGCGTCGATTATGCCGAAACGATCCGCGGTGCCGACGGTCAAAGCCTCGACTTGCGCACGCTCGACCTCGACAACCCGCTCGACAATCACCAAGCGGTCAACGCGCCGCTGAATGTCGGAAATTTGACGCTGACGGTCAGCATGCGGCACAACCTGATCACGTCGCCGATTCTGATCGCGATGCTGCTCCCGATCCTGATGTGGCTGGCCGCGGCGAGCATTGCGTGGTTCGTCGTCGATCGGCTGCTGATCCAGCCGCTGCGTACGCTGCGCGCGCGCGTGGCGGCCTATCGCCCCGGCGAAGCGATCGATTCGGCCGACGTTCGGTCTCTTCCCGCGCAAGAGATACGCGAACTGGGCGAAACCTTTCGCTCGCTTAGCCGCACGCTGATCCTGCACGAGGCGGGGCTGGCCGAAGGACTCGTGCGCCAGACCAAGCTAACGCGGGAGGTCCACCACCGGGTGAAGAACAACCTCCAGGTCATCTCCAGCCTGATCAATCTCCATTCGCGCGGCGCGCAGGCCGAGGAAACCGCGCGCGCCTATTCGTCGATCCAGCGCCGGGTCGACGCGCTGTCGGTGGTCCACCGCCACCACTTCGCCGAGATGGAGGACCATCGCGGTCTCAGCTTGCGCGCAGTGATCGGCGAACTGGCCTCCAACATCCGCGCAACGAGCCCGGAAGCATCGAAGCTCGGCATCCAACTGGAGATCGAACCCTATCTGGTCACGCAGGATACCGCGATCGCGATCGCGTTCCTGCTGACCGAGATCATCGAACTGGCAATCGGCATTTCGCCCGGCGCGCAGCTTCGCCTGTCGGTGCGCGCCGGCGATATGCCGGCGACCGCCGTCCTGCGCGCCAGTTCGCCAGCGCTGATCGACGGCGACGCGCTCAAGGCGGCGCTTGGCCAACGCTACGGACGCGTAATCGAAGGGTTATCGCGCCAGTTACGCGCGCCGTTGCATCACGACCCGCTCGGCGGATCCTACGAAATCGCCATCGCGGTCACCGGAAAAGACTGAGAAATAACGAAAAGCCCTGCCCGCGAAAAAAATTGCAAAAAATTGCGTTTTTTTCGGAACCGGACTGCGGAAGGCGCGTTTTGATCTTCGGATAGCGAACTTATGCCCCCCCGCTCTCGCTATCCATGACATAGGCCCGGACGCGTCAACCCCTCCCCCCCGGTGGCGCTTCCGGGCCTAATTCGTCTGGGGTTCCCACATCACAGTCTGATCCACCCCCGCGATCAAGCGGCGGTGTCGTCCGCTGCCGACCGCGCCTTGCGCCGATGCGTGATCCAGATCGCGACCAGCGTCAGGTAATAGAGCAGCACCAGCGGCGTCGCGAGCATGATCATCGATCCGGCATCGGGCGGCGCGAGAAACAACGCGACCGCGAAACAGCCGACGATCGCGTAGCGCTGCGCACCGACGAGTTGCTTGAGCGTGACGATTCCGGCGCGTTCGAGCAGCATCAGGAGCACGGGCATCAGGAACGACACGCCGAACCCGAACAGGAACTGCATGACGAAGGTCAAATAGTTGCCCACCCGCGGCAGCGCTTCCTGCTGCATGTCGCCGACCTTGGTCTGGTAGCCGAGCAGGAAATGCACCGCGGCGGGGATCGCGACGTAATAGGCCATCGCGCAGCCGGCGGTGAACAGCACCGGCGTCGCGAGCAGGAACGGCAACAGTGCGCGTTTTTCCTTGCGGTAGAGACCAGGGGCGACGAACTGCCACAATTGGTTGGCGACCACCGGGAACGACAGCACCGTCGCGGCAAAGAACGCGACCTTGAGCTGGACGAAGAAGGCTTCGAACAGCTCGGTGTAATAGACTTTCTTCTCGCCTGCCTTGGCCAGCGGCTCGATCAGGAAGCCGAAGATCGGTTCCGCGAAATAGAGGCAGATACAGAATAGGACCGCGAGCGTCGCGAAGCTGATCAGCAACCGTTTACGCAGCTCGATGAGATGTTCGAGCAGCGGCGCGCGGCTGGCGTCGATTTCTTCTGCGTCGTCGCTCATCGCGTCACGGCTTCGCGCGCTTGGCGGCGGGCTTCTTCACCGCGGGAGCCTTGGCTGCCGGTTTTTTGGCGGTAGCGGCGCGCAGTTTAGCCGCCGTCCTGCGCTTCGGCGCGGGCTCGGGCGCGACCGCCGGCATCTCGACCGTCATCGCCGGCGCATCCTCATTGTCTACAACGACATCGTCCTGCGGCACCGGGGCCATCAGCATCGCCTGATCGGGCGTCGCCGGGAATTCGCGCATAATACGCTCATTCTCCGCCTTCCACTTCTGTTCCATCTCGGCGAATTCGGATTCGCGGATCATGTCGTCGAAGCCCGAGCGGAATTGCCGCGCCATGCCCCGCGCACGGCCGATCCACTGCCCGGCCAGGCGCATCGCCTTAGGCAGATCCTTGGGCGGGATGACGACCAGCGCCACCGCGCCCAGCACCAGCAATTCGGTGGGGGCAATATCGAAGATCACGGCCGGACGGCTCTCCGGCGGCTATTAACGCTCGGCGTCGCGGGCGCGGTCGGTGGCGGGGTCGATCACCGTATCGGCGCGCTTGGCCTCGATCCGGCTGGCCGGCGTCTCGTCTTCGTCGGCCATACCCTTTTTGAACTGCTTGATCCCCTTGGCCATGTCGCCGGCCAAGCTTGAAAAGCGGCCGCCGCCCAAAAGGATGACGCCGACGCCGCCCAAGATCAGCCAATGCACCAGGCTGAGACTACCCATCACTCAATCTCCTCACGGGAATAGGCTATCTAGTCGCTATCGGCCGCATTTGCCATCTCTTCGTCGGCATCCTCGCCCAAACTCATTTCCGCCATCGCCAGATCGATCGGATCGAGCAGTCCCGCTGCGCGCAAATCGTCGATCCCCGGCAAGTCGCGGCGGTTGGCGAGGCCGAAATGGGTCAGGAAGTCCGCGGTCGTCGCATAGGTCAACGGGCGCCCTGGCGTTTCCCTTCGGCCCGCGGGCCGCGCCCAGCCGGCCTCCATCAGCACGTCGAGCGTGCCCTTCGATATCTGCACCCCACGGATCGCCTCGATCTCGGCGCGCGTGACGGGTTCGTGATAGGCGATGATCGCCAGCGTCTCGATCGCCGCGCGGCTCAGCTTTCGCGCTTCCTCGCGGTCGCGGCGGAGCAAATGCGCGAGATCGCCTGCAGTCTGGAAATGCCAGCGGTCGCCGCGGCTGACGAGTTCGATCCCGCGCCCAGCATAATGTTCGGCGACTTGCTCCAATGCCGCGCGAACGTCGGCGTCGGCGCCGACATGCGCGCGGATCGCCTCGATCGTCAGCGGCTCGTCGGCGGCGAACAGCACCGCCTCGACTGCGCGGACCAGATCGTCCTGCCCGGTCACGCGGTGGCCTTGAGGTAGAGCGGCGCGAACGGCGATTGCTGGCGCAATTCGGCCTTGCCCATCCGCGCGAGTTCGAGCGCGGCGACGAAGCTCGACGCCAAAGCCGATTTACGAAACGCCCCATCGAGCGAGTCGGGCAGGAAGCTTTCGATCGTCGCCCACTCGACCTGTACCCCGAGTAGCCGCGACACGCGCTCCAGCGCAGCGTCGAGCGTCATCACCGCGCGTTCGTGAACGACGTGGAAGACCGGACGATTGCGCGCGTTGATCTGGCCATAGGCCGCTATCAGGTCGTAGATCTCGGCCTGCCACTGCGCCTTGCGGACGGTGCGCAGCCCCTCGGGCGCGGCACGGCGGAACACGTCGCGGCCCAGCCGATCGCGCGCCAGCAACCGGGCACCCGCGTCGCGCATCGCGTTGAGGCGCTCGAGCCGCATCTGCAGGCGCAATGCCAGTTCCTCAGGACTGGGCTCGACCTCCGGGTCGCGCGGCAGGAGGAGCGCCGATTTGAGATACGCCAGCCACGCCGCCATCACGAGATAATCGGCCGCGACCTCGAGCTTCAGCGCGCGCGCTTCCTCGACATAGGTGAGATACTGCTCGACCAAAGCGAGGATCGAAATCTGCTTGAGATCGACCTTCTGCGCCCGCGCCAACGCGAGCAACAGGTCGAGCGGGCCTTCCCAGCCGTCGATGTCGAGCGTCAGCGTGTCCGAGGTCGAGTCCATCGGCACATCCTAGCCACAACCGTCACACTAGCGCCAGCAACGCATCCCGCTTGGCGATCAGATCGGCAAAGTCGCCCTGCGGCGCGGCCTCCTTGATCGTCGCCATCGCGCGGTTGAGCCGATCGAGCGACTTGGCCGGCATGTCGTTGAGCAACCCGGCGATCTCCGCCATTTCGTCCATCCGGCCCCAGCAATCGAGCACCAGGTCGCACCCGGCAGCGATCGCCCCCGCCGCCTTTTCCCCAGCAGTGCCCGACAGCGCCTTCATGTCGATATCGTCGGTCATCAACAGCCCGTCGAACCCGATCTTCCCGCGGATCACTTGATCGACGACGATCGGCGACAGCGTCGCGGGGCGCTCCTTGTCCCAAACGTCGAACACGATGTGACTGGTCATCCCCATCGGCGCGTCGGCAAGGCTGCGGAACGGTTCGAGATCGATCTCCAGCTCGGTTTCGGACGCGGTCACGGTAGGCAATAGGTGATGCGTATCGACCACCGCGCGGCCATGCCCCGGCATGTGCTTGACCACGCCCACCACGCCACCGGCGCGAAGCCCCTCCAGGATCGCGCGGCCCATCGCGGCGACGCGCATCGGCTCATGCCCCAGCGCGCGAATGCTGATCGCCTCGGTCGTGTCCGGCTGCGACACGTCGAGCAACGGCCAGCAATCGACGTTGATTCCGACCTCCGCCAGCATCAGCGCGGTCGCCTGGGCGTGCGCGCGCGCGGCTTCGATCGCCGAGACGGGCGCCACGTCGTAGAGCGCGTCGAAGGCCGGCCCGGCGGGGAAATCGGGCCATTCGGGCGGCCCCATCCGCTGCACCTTGCCGCCTTCCTGGTCGATCAGGATCGGCACGTCGTCGCGGCCCGACAGGTCGCGCAACGAATCGGTCAGCGCGCGGAGCTGGGCGCGATCCTGCACGTTGCGCTTGAACAGGATGTAACCGCATGGGTCGGCGTCCTTGTAGAACGCACGTTCGTCGTCGGTCAGGGCGAGGCCGGACAGGCCGTAAATGACGGGCTTCATTTCCCGCTTCTACCGCTTGGCCTCTCCCGTTCAAGGGAGAGGCCGAGGGTTCAGCTGGTGACGATGCACGCCTCGCCGGCGACCTTCAGCTTGCCGCACAATTCCTGCGCGGCGCCGGCGCTGCCGGCATTGACCTTGAGCCGATAGAAGGTGCGGCCGTTGACCTCCGCCTTCTCGATCGACTTGCCCAGCCCGGCGAGATAGCCGAACCGCTTCGATGTCTGTGCCCAGGCGCTGTTTGCCTGACCTTCGCTGGGGAACGAGCCAAGCTGCACCAGCGCGCCGCCGCCACCGCCGCTGGCGATCGTGACCGGACGGCCCGGCGGCGGCGCCGTCAGCTTGCCGCCGGTGCCCGATACGCTCGAGGTAGCGGTCGATGATCCGGGACCACTTTTGGCATCGGGGCCCGCCTTCTTTCCGACGACCGGCGCCTCGGGCAGGCTGGTGACCGCGATCGATCCGTTGCCGCCCCCCGCACCGCCGCTCGCCGCGACCGCGGCATCACCTTCGCCGGCCACTTTCATCCCGCCGGGATCGTCGGGCTTGACCTTGTAGTCGCCGGCGGGCGCAGCGATCAAATCGCCGTTCCCCGGCGTCGGCGCGCGATGCTTGAACCAGTAGATCCCGCCCAGCACCGCGGCGAGCGCGACCAGACCGATCAGCACCATGCCGATGACGCGGCTCAGCGCGGGACCTTCGTCGAAATCGTCCCCCGCGGTTTCGAGCCAGGGCAGCCGATTGTCGTCGGTAACCGTGGGCTCGCTCCATTTTTCGCCCGCCATCAATTCATCTCCTCGACCGCCTCCACCCCCATGATGGCGAGACCGTTGCGGATAATCTGCCCGATCGCGTCGCCGAGGAAAAGGCGCGCGCAGGTGAGCTCGTGGTTGTCGGCAACGAGGAAACGGCGCTCCGGCCGATCGTTGCCGACATTCCACGATGCGTGAAACTCCGCCGCCAAGTCATAGAGATAAAAGGCACTCCGATGCGGCTCACGCGCCGCCGCGGCGGTCTCCACGACCCGCGGGAACTGCGCCGCAAGCTTCACCAGGGCGAGGTCTTCCGTATCAAGGCGGGACAGGTCGACGCCATTACACACCACCCCCGCCTCGGCAGCGCGCCGCTTGACCGACGCGACTCGGGCGTGGGCGTATTGCACGTAGAACACCGGATTGTCCTTCGACGCCTCCACCACCTTGGCGAAATCGAAGTCCATCTGGGCGTCCGCCTTGCGAGTCAGCATGGTGAAGCGGACGACATCCTTGCCGACTTCGCGCACTACATCAGAAAGCGTCACGAAGTTACCAGAACGCTTCGACATTTTTACCGGCTCGCCGCCGCGCAGCAGCCGCACCATCTGGACCAGCTTGACGTCAAACCGCGTCTTGCCGCCGGTCAGCGCCTGCACCGCGGCGACGATCCTTTTAACCGTCCCGGCATGGTCGGCGCCCCAGATGTCGATCAGCGCGTCGGCGGTCTGCGCCTTTTGCCAGTGATAGGCGAGGTCGGCGCCGAAATAGGTCCAGCTGCCGTTCGATTTCTTGATCGGCCGGTCCTGGTCGTCGCCGAATTGCGACGATCGGAACAGCGGCAGCTCGACCGGCTCCCAATCCTCGGGCGTCTCGCCCTTGGGCGCTTCGAGCACGCCGTCATAGACCAACCCCCGCGCGCGCAGTTCTTTCTCCGCCGCCTCGGGCTTCTTCGCCGCCTGCAGCTCGGCCTCGGACGAAAACAGATCGTGATGGATTCCGAGCAGCGCGAGATCGGCCTTGATCAGCATCAGCATCGCGGCGACCGCGCTCTTGCGGAACAGGACGAGCCACTCGCTCTCCGGCGCGGAGACGTAGTTGTCGCCAAATTCCCGTGCCAGCGCTTGCCCGACCGGCACCAGATAGTCGCCCGGATATAATCCCTCCGGAATCTCGCCGATATCCTCGCCGAGAGCCTCGCGGTACCGCAAGTGCGCCGACCGCGCGAGCGTGTCGACCTGCCCGCCCGCATCGTTGACGTAATATTCGCGGATGACCTTGTAGCCGCCCCATTCGAGCAACGACGCCAGGGCGTCACCCACCACCGCACCCCGGCAATGTCCCATGTGCATCGGCCCGGTCGGGTTGGCCGAGACATATTCGATATTGACCGTTTGCCCCTTGCCCGTCGTCGAGCGGCCATAATCGGCACCGCCGTCGTTGATCGCGGCAAGCTCGTTGCGCCAAGTGGCGTCGGTGAGGCTCATATTGATGAACCCCGGCCCGGCCACCGACACCGACGCGACTTCGTCGAGCTGACCGAGTTCGGCGGCGATCTTCTCCGCCAGCGCGCGCGGATTGGTGTTCGCCGGCTTGGCCAGCACCATCGCCGCGTTGGTCGCGAGATCGCCATGGCTCGCATCGCGCGGCGGCTCGACCGTGACACTCCCGCGCGCCAACCCGCCCGGCAAATCGCCGTTCGCGGTCAAGGCGTCGAGCGCCGCGTCGATATGCGCGGCAAAGCGGGTGTACAGGGTCATGGTGATCCGGCTCGTTTCAGCGAGCGCGGGCCTTAGCGGATGTGATGTTCGTCTTCAAACGCCGCGTGGCATATCGCCGCCACGTCGAAGGGTGGCTTGGCGTAGGCCCCCTCCACGCATCCGCGGCTTGACTTCACGCGGCTCGACAGAAGCCATCGCCAATGGCAGCTTGGACACCATGAGATTCGGCCCGGTCGGCAACCCGAAAACGATCACCGCCGACGAAATCGCCGCGATGATCGATCGCGATTGGATGCCGGCGCTTCAGTTCCGCGAGGTCGATTATGACCGCACCGATCTCGAGCGGATCAATACGCTCTGCCAGCGCTTCGGCGACGCGATGGTGGTGCGGTTTTTCCGTCACGGGCATGGTTTCGACACCTCCGTTCTTTCCGCGTTGCCCGATTGCACCAATCTATCGATCGATGCGATGACACATATTAGCGATTTCGCCCCCATCGCCGCGATGCCCAAGCTTCGCCGACTGCACTTTTCGGTGTTCGAATTTGAATCTCCCGACTGGCTGCGTCGTCTTGATTTGTCGCGCTTCACCAAGCTGACCATCGGCGCCAATGAGAAGCGCAATTACGATCTCGCGCCGCTGGCCGATGCCGTGCAACTGGATGAGTTGTTCGTGCAAGGCGGCGTCAAGGGGATTGAGCGGATCGCCGGCCACCAACGGTTGCGGGACATCGGCCTGAGTGGATTTGCCAAAAGTCGCGGGCTTGCCTTCCTCAACACTCTTCCACACCTGCAGAAATTGAAGATGATCCTCGGCTCGCGAACGTCGATCGCCGACCTGGACCATCCCGGACTGGCCGACCTCACGATTATCCGCGTATCGCTGCTCGAAGACCTCGGACCGATGAGCCGGTTTGTCGGACTTCGGCGGTTGGAGATTGATCAGCAACGTCGGCTGGAGACGATCGATCTCACCGGTCTCAATCTCGACGTGCTTGCAATTTACGACTGTAAGAGTTTGAAACGGATTGTCGGTGTGGACGTTTCGAAGCTGTCGCGGATCAAGTTACCGATGCACCTCCTGGCGTAGCAGAGCGGGCTGCGCGCAAAGGCGTCAGACGAGCCCTACCACCGGTGCCGCGCCCTTGGTGTCGGGGAACAACGTCGCCATCACCTTGCCCGGCTCGACCCCATAATGCCCGGCGACCGCGCCCGCGACGAATTGATCCAGGCCGAGCGTGGGCTTGAGGTCGCGGCCTTCGTAGAGCGCCGCTTGCCCCAGCCCCGGCCAGTCGGCCATCACGCGCCCGCCCTTGACCCCGCCGCCGATCAGCATCGCCGCAGAGCCCGTGCCGTGGTCGCTGCCGCCGGTGCCGTTGACCGCGACGGTGCGGCCGAACTCGGTCGCGACAAGCACCATCGTGTCGCTCCACGCCAGTCCCATACCCGTTTTGAGCGACGCGATCATCGCGTCGAGACCCTTCAATTGCGCCGCGAGCCGCCCGCGCTGCCCGGCATGCGTGTCCCAGCCCCCGGTCTCGATCATCGCGATCCGTGCGCCGTTGGCGGGCGCGAGCAGCCGCGCGGCGAGACTGCCGGTCGCCGCCGCATTCTTCGCGCTGGCGTCGGTCAAGTCGCCGGTCAGCGTGCGCGTGTTCATCGCTTCGCTCCACAGGCCGTGGAGCTGGCCGTCGCCTTGATAAAGCGCCGCCACGCGCATCATCAGGTCGTCCGACGCCTGCGGCAGAGCGGACGGGGCGTAACTGCTGACTTCATGCGGCCCGCGCAGCGCCAGCGGCACCGTCGCCGACACGGCGATCGCCTTGGCCTGGCCCGACGGGATCAGCCCGAGCATGCGGTTGAGCCAGCCGTCCTTGACCTGATAGGCGCCCAGCCCGCCGCTCTCGAGCACGTTCTGCCCGTCGAAATGCGACCGGTCGCGATACGGCGACGCGATGGCGTGCGCGAACAGCGCCTCCTTCGTGTCATACATTCCCGCCAGCGATGTCATCGCCGGGTGCAGCGCGAACTGGCTGTCGAGCTTCTTCGCGGTCGCGAAATCGGCCGCGAGCGGACCGCGCGCGCCAGCAAAGGCGGGGTCGCCGACCGCGCCGATCGTGCCGAGCCCATCGGCGGCGCCGCGCTGGATGATGAAGACGAAACGGCGGTCGGTATCGGCCTTGGCAAACGCCATGCGTGGCGCGAGCGTCAGCGCGGCGGCGCCGGCGCCATAAGCGAGGAAATTACGGCGGTCGATCATCTCTACCTCCTCAGCATTTCGGGCGACACGAGCAGCAGCGCGAGGCCCTGACCGGGACTTTCCGCGCGTGCCAACGCCGCTTCGGTGGCCGGCGTCAGCGCACCGGGGAACAGCGTCGGCGCCAGCGTGCGTGCATCGATCGCCGCGCCCGCG
>JBDSWC010000023.1:0-20348 GCA_039926845.1 Sphingomonas sp.
ATCATCTTCGACCGCCCGTTCAAGAAGGGCGACGCGATCACCTTCGACAAGTCGGCGGGCACGGTCGAGCGGATCGGGATGCGATCGACCCGCATCCGCGGCACCACCGGCGAAGCGCGGATCATCGGCAATAAGAAGCTGCTCGACAATGAGATCGTCAACAACACGCAGCGCGAATTCCGCCGGATCATCTTTACGCTGGGCATCGTCCAGACCACGCCAATCGCGGTGATGGAAAAGCTCCCCCATTTGCTGAAGGACATCGTCGAGGACCATAAGGGCAAATTCGTTCGCGCCGGGTTCGTCGCGTTCGGCGCGCAAAGCTACGACTTCGAACTCCAGTTCGATTCGCCGAGTGCGGCGTTCCAGGACATGTTCGACATCCGCCACTCGATCGGCCTCGCGATCGTCCAGCGCTTCAACGAAGACGGCATCGGCCTGGCTTATCCGACGCAGGTCGGGCTGACCGCGGAGGAAGCGGGTCTGGTCCAGCCCAAACGGACGCGCAAGATCAGGGAGTCCAACGAGACGATCGGCAAGCCGCCCTCGTCGGGCGACACGTCGGCGGCGGACCAGGAAGGCGGCGCCTAGGCTCGCCTTCCCGGGGCGCACTTGTCGCGGCTTATCGGTGCCTCTGTCGGCCCCGACCAATTGCTGCCACGAGTGCGTCAACCGCTTCTTGATCTAGCTTCTGACCGTGGTGGCAACTGCTTGCCATTTCCGCGACAAGCGTTGACATCTAACGGTGATTTGGCAGGATACTACACCGAAAAGTAGGGGTATATTCGATGCGGGTCTTAATCTCGATCGCCGTTGCTATTTCCATTCCGGCGATGGCGCTCGCCAAGGACAGCAAGCCTGCCGATCCTGCCAAAAAGACCTGCCGCGAGTTGGAAGCCACCGGCTCGCTGTTCACAAAGCGGGTATGCCACACTGCCGCGGAGTGGGCCGTGATCGACGAGCAGAACCGCAAGGGCGCAAGCGATTCGACAAGAGTCGCGAAAACAGCGTGCAGCGCCGATAAACCCGACCGACGCGATGCGGGACTGGTGCGCTAGATTCCACCTTCGTCGAGCGACAGCAGAGTGGCGTTCCCGCCGGCGGACGTGGTGTCGACGGAGACCGCGCGCTCGGCCACGAAGCGGTAGAGATAATGCGGCCCGCCCGCCTTCGGGCCGGTGCCGGACAACCCTTCGCCACCGAACGGTTGCGACCCGACAACCGCGCCGATCATGCTGCGGTTGACGTAGAGGTTGCCGACCGCCGCCTCCGCCTCGACCACGTCGCCGGCGCGCGCGATGCGGCTGTGGAGGCCCATCGTCAGGCCATATCCCTTGGCGTTGACCCGCGCGATCGTCTCGCTGAGCTTGCCCGCGGGCCAGGTCGCGACATGGAGGATCGGGCCGAACCACTCGGCGGTCAGGTCTTCGATCGCGTCGAGTTCGATCAGGGTCGGCGGCACGAACAGGCCACTCGCGGGCGCGTCTAGCGTCTTGATCAGCTTGCCCTTAGGCGCGGCGCGATAGGCCATGAGCTTGTCGTAGGCGGCTTGGTCGATGACCGGACCGACATCGGTTTTCGGGTTCGCCGGATCGCCGAGGATAAGCAAGTCCATCGCGCCCTGGAGCATCGTTATCACGCCATCGGCGATATCCTCCTGCAGCAGCAGTAGCCGAAGCGCCGAACAACGCTGGCCCGCCGAGCGGAACGACGACGTCACCACGTCGGCGACGACTTGTTCGGGGAGCGCGGTCGAATCGACGATCATCGCGTTGATCCCGCCGGTTTCGGCGATCAGCGGGACGATCGGGCGGTCGTCGTCTTCGAGCAACGACCGCGCGATCTTCTTCGCGGTGGCGGTCGATCCGGTGAAGGCGACCCCCATGATGCGCGTATCGGCGGTCAGCGCCGCGCCGACTTCGGGACCGCCAGGAGCGAGGATCAGCGCGTCCTCGGGTATGCCCGCCTTATGCGCCAGGCGGACAGCGGCGGCGGCGATCCGCGGCGTCTGTGGCGCCGGTTTGGCGACGACGGTGTTGCCGGTAACCAGCGCCGCGACGGTCTGGCCGAGGAAGATCGCCAGCGGGAAGTTCCACGGCGCGATCGTCGCCCACACGCCGCGCCCGTCCAGGTGCAGCGTGTTGCGCTCACCGGTCGGACCCGGAAGTTCGATCGGTTGAAGCCCGTCGCGCGCCTGTTGCGCGTAATAGCGGCAGAAATCGGCAGCTTCGCGGACTTCGCCGATCGCGTCGGGGATCGTCTTGAACGCCTCCTGGACGCAGATCGCCATCAGCTCGTCGCGGTTGGCTTCCAGACTGTCGGCGAGCCGCTCCATAATCGCGGCGCGTCGCTCGACCGGGGTGGCGGACCAGGCCGGGAAAGCGGCGTGGGCTGTGGCGATCTTCTCTCCAATATCTCCTCCCCGGCGAACGCCGGGGTCCAGTTGCGACCGGCCCGAAACTGGACCCCGGCCTTCGCCGGGGAGGCGCTTGGAAACAGCGGCCGCGATATCGGCCAACACGTCCCGATCACTCAGGTCGATCCCGCTCGAATTCTTGCGGTCGCCGAACAAGTCGATCGGCAGGGGGATGCTCGGGTGCCGCGCACCGCCGACCGCGGCGATCTTCTCGACCGGATCGGCGAGGATTTCGTCTTCGGACAATCGCTCGTCGGCCAGTTGATGCACGAAGCTCGAATTCGCCCCATTCTCCAACAACCGCCGGACAAGATAGGCGAGCAAATCGCGATGCCCGCCGACCGGCGCGTAGATGCGGCAGTGATAGCCCTGCTCGCGCACCATCCGTTCGTACAGCCCGTCGCCCATCCCGTGCAGCCGCTGGAACTCGAAATCGCGCGTGTTGCCGGCCCATTCCATCAACGTCGCCACCGTCAGCGCGTTGTGGCTGGCGAAGGCCGGGCGGATGTTCTTCGCATCGAGCATGTCGCGCGCCACCGCGAGGTACGACACATCCGTCGCCGCCTTGCGGGTGAACAGGGGATAATCCGACAATCCCTCGACCTGCATGCGCTTGATCTCCGAATCCCAATACGCACCTTTGACCAGCCGCACGTTCATCAACCGGTCGAGGCTGTTCGCCCACTCGATCACCGGCCGCGCGCGCTTGCCATAGGATTGCACCGCCATGCCGAACCCGTCCCAGCCCTTCAGGCTCGGGAGCGCGGCGACCGCGCCGATGATGTCGAGGCTCATTTCGAGCCGCTCACTCTCCTCGGCATCTACGGTGAGCGCGATGCCCTTGCCCGCCGCCTGCACCGCCAGCGCCTCGAGCATTTCGGTCAGCGCGGGGACGCAGCGGTCGTATTGCGCGACCTCGTAGCGGGGATGGAGTGCGGACAGCTTGACCGAGATCGAATGCCCCGCCGCCGGATCGCGCCCGACCGCGTCGATCGCGCCGGTATAGGCGTTGAAGTAGCGGGCGGCGTCATCGATCGTCCGCGCCGCCTCGCCGAGCATGTCGAAGCTGGCGGTGAAGCCGCGATTGTCGGGTTTGCGCATCCGCGCCATCGCTTCGTCGATGGTGCGGCCCATCACGAAAATCTCGCCCATCATCCGCATCGCGGCGCCGACGGCCTGGCGCACGAACGGCTCGCCCGCGCGGCTGATCAGGCGGCGAAGCGGCCCCGCTTCGCCTTCACCCACCAGCGCGCGACCGACCACCAGCCCCCAGGTCGCGATATTGACGAGGCTCGAATTGCTCTCGCCGGTATGCGCGCGCCAATCGGCATCGCCGAGCTTGTCGGCGATCAACAAATCGGCGGTCTCGGGATCGGGAACGCGCAGGAACGCCTCGGCGAGCGACAGCAACGCGATCCCTTCGGACGAATTGAGCCGATATTCCTGCAGGAACTGATTGACCCACCCCTTATTCTGCGCCGCGCGCAGGTCGGCGAGCAGCCCGGAGGCGTGACTCATGACCCGGGCGCGCGAGTCGGGGGTCAGCGCGGCGCGCGCCAATAACGGCTTTAGAATATCGGGTTCGGGCGCCCGATACTGCGCGGCCATGGTTTTGCGAGCGGAAGACGTAGCGTCGGCGGTCATTTTCCAGTTTCCGGTTGGGTCGGGCTTGCGGGATCGCGCCCCGCGCGCATATGGGGTTCAACGCGCTATGCGAGAAAATGACCAAGAGGGGAATGCCGTGGCCACCACCGCCGACACCGTCACGATCCAGGATCTCGCCAACCAGATCGGCCGCGAAAGCGTATCCGACTGGGTCGAGGTGAGCCAGGACATGATCAACAAGTTCGCCGACGCGACGGGCGATCACCAGTTCATCCACGTCAACCCCGAAATGGCCAAGATGACTCCGTTCGGCGGGACCATCGCGCACGGCTTCCTGACGCTGTCGCTGATGCCGCTGCTCGCGTCCAAGGCCGACCAGCCGCGGATCGATGGCGTCAAGATGGGGGTCAATTACGGCGGCAACAAAGTCCGCTTCCTGACGCCAGTGCCCTCGGGCAGCCGCGTGCGTGGCCGCTTCAAGCTGATGGAGCTGATCGAAAAGCGCCCCGGCCAGTGGCAGCAAACCAACGAATTCACCGTCGAGATCGAAGGCAAGGACAAGCCCGCTTTGATCGCCGAATGGATCAGCCAGATTTTCGTTTGAGTTTCTCCCCTCCCTGCAAGGGAGGGGTCGGGGATGGGTCGCGGGCGTAAGCGAGTGTCCCGCGCGAACCCCGAGCGTTGACGCCGATGCTGGCGCATCGGCACCCACCCCCAGCCCCTCCCTTGCAGGGAGGGGAGATTAAGAGGTCCCCATGCGCTCCGCCGTCATCGTTTCCACCGCCCGCACCCCCATCGGCCGCGCCTATCGCGGCGGTTTCAACAACACGCCGTCGCCGACACTCGCCAGCCATTCGATCAAGGCCGCGGTCGAGCGCGCGAAGATCGACCCGGCCGAAGTGCAGGACGTCGTGTTCGGCGCCGCGCTCCAGCAGGGCGTGCAGGCGGGCAACATCGCCCGCCTCGCGCTGCTTCGCGCCGGCCTCCCCGTCACCGTCTCGGGCATGTCGCTCGACCGCCAGTGCGCCTCGGGCCTGATGGCGATCGCCACCGCGGCGAAAGAGATAATCGTCGACAATATGGACATCGCGATCGGCGGCGGCGTCGAGTCGGTCAGCATGGTGCAGACGCCGCAAATGCGCGTCGGCCGCGACGACGAGCTGCTGGCTATGCACAAGGACGTATACATGCCGATGCTGCAGACCGCCGAGGTCGTCGCCAAGCGCTACGGCATCGACCGCGAGGCGATGGACCAATATTCGCTCCAGTCGCAGCAGCGTACCCACGCCGCGCAGGTCGCGGGCTATTTCGACGCCGAGATCGTGCCGGTCAAAGCCACGATGGCGATGACCAACAAGGAGACCAAGGAGGTCACCCATCACGAAGTCGAGATCACCAAGGACGAGGGCAACCGCCCCGAAACGTCGATCGAGGGCCTGCGCGGTCTGCAGCCGGTGCTCGGCCCCGACTTCACGATTACCGCGGGCAACGCCTCGCAGCTGTCGGACGGCTCGTCGGCCAGCGTGCTGATGGAGGAATCGCTGGCGTCGAAGCGCGGGCTGACCCCGCTCGGCCGCTATGTCGGCATGGCGGTGGCGGGCACCGAGCCCGACGAAATGGGCATCGGCCCGGTCTTCGCGATCCCCAAGTTGCTCGAGCGCAACGGCCTCAAGATGGACGACATCGGGCTGTGGGAGCTCAACGAGGCGTTCGCGGTGCAAGTGCTCTATTGCCGCGACAAGCTCGGCATTCCGGACGAGCTGCTCAACGTCAACGGCGGCTCGATCTCGATCGGCCACCCCTATGGCATGACCGGTGCGCGCTGTACGGGCCATGCGCTGATCGAAGGCAAGCGGCGCGGCGCCAAATACGTCGTCGTGACGATGTGCGTCGGCGGCGGTATGGGGGCGGCGGGGCTGTTCGAGGTTCTGTAAGGGGGCACGCATCGGCGGGGGATCGACCAGACGGGGTAGCACGCCGGTCGTCGTGGGTATCACGACGCTGCCGAGCCGGATCGGGTTGATCCGGCCGTGCCTCGAATCGCTGCTCGACGGCGACCGCCGGCCCGACCGGATCGTGCTCACGCTGCCCGACGGACCGCTGCTGCGCGAGGCCGAGGCCTATGACGTCCCAGGCTTCGTCACCGATCACGCGTGGCATGGCGGTCTCGTCGAGATCGTCCGCCCGCCGCGCGACTGCGGACCGGGGTCCAAGCTGCTCGGCGCGTTGGCCACGATCGCCGAACCTACGGTGCTCATCCTCGCCGACGACGACGTGTCCTATCGCCGCGACTTCGTAGCGCGCTTTGCGGCTGCGCAAATGGTGTCGCCGGACCGTGCATTCAGCGGCTGGACGTATCGCTGCAATGGGCTGACGATCGGCCAGGGCTGCGACGGCTTCGGCTTGTGGACGCCGCATCTTGGTGGTGCGCAGGCGTTCCTCGACCGCTGCGTCGAGCGAACTCGCTTCGTCTACCACGACGATCTGTGGATTTCGTTCTACCTGGCGTTGTGCAACGTCCGCGTCACCGAACTGCCCGCGCCGGAGGGACGCTGGTACGAGCAGAACCATGAAGTCGGCGCACTCCGCTACCAGGATGGCGAGCCAGAGCGCACCAAGCTGACGCGCGACGGGCTCGATCACTTGATCGCGACCGCCGACATGACGCCCGCGCGACGGGTGCGCATGCTGGCCGGTCGCCACGTGGGCCACTTCGTGGCGCGACCGGTCCGGCGCGCGGCGAACCGGCTCCAGCGGTTCGTCCGCCGCGCCTGACGACGTCTGGGCGTGCCGCAACCAAGCCGCCGCCGCATCGTTACACCTGGCGACCGTATCGAGGAGCAATCACATGGCCGACACGCACGAGATCAAGCAGCATTTCTGGAAGAAGCTCGCCGACAGCCCGTTCGTGATGATCGGACTCGACGACGGCCGCCACAGCGAGCCGCTCACCGCGCAGCTCGACGAGGACCAGGTCGACACGTTGTTCTTCTTCATCGGCAAGGACAATCGTTTGGCCGGCGGCGGCCAGGCGATGGCGCAGTTCGTGTCGAAGGGGCACGATTTCTTCGCGTGCCTGTCGGGCACCGCGCGCGTCGACAACGATTTCGGCATGATCGACAAGCTGTGGAACAAGCAAGTCGAGGCCTGGTTTCCGGGCGGCAAGGACGATCCCAACCTCGCGCTGCTGCGCTTCGACATCGACGATGCCGAGATGTGGGAAACCGACATGAGCCTGGCCGGCAAGGTCAAGATGTTGTTCGGCTGCACAATCAAGGCCGGCGACGAAGGCAGCCATGCCAAACTGAGCACGACCGCCGAGTAGATTGCCAGCGCACGATTGAGGCGGCATGGGCGGCGGCATGAAAATGCTCGCCCTCGTCGTATTCGCCGTCGCTGCTTCGGCCGCCCAAGCCTCTGCTGCTCCAGCGGCGCGCAAGATTGTTCGCAAGGCGCCCGTGAAGGCCGACTGGACCAAGCGCGTCGCGATCACTGCGGAGGGCGGTTTCCTGGTCGGCAATCCGGCGGCCAAGGCCAAGCTGGTCGAATACGGATCGCTGACCTGCCCTTATTGCCAGCGGTTCCACCAGGAGGCGATCGCCGGGATTCGCGCGCGGATCGCGACGGGCACGATGAGCTTCGAGTTCCGGCCGTTCGCGGTGCACAGCGCCGACCCGATCCTGCACGCGTTGCTGCGCTGTGCGGGTCCGGCGCGTTTCGTCAAATTCTCCGACGATTTCTACGACCGCCAAGCGACGCTGGCGGCGGCATACGAGGCATGGGCCGAGGCCAACCCGACGACCAATCCCAACGCCACTGCGGCGGATCGGGTCAAGTTCGCCAACCAATGGGGCTTTACTGCGTTCGCCACGACGCATGGCCTGACTCGAGCGCAGGTTGCCGCGTGCGCGTCGAACGCCGCGGCGATGACGCTGCAGCAGTCACGCGAAGACAAGGCCAACACGGATTTCGGCGTGACCGGCACGCCGACATTCCTGCTCAACGGGCAGAAGCTTGCGACCTATGCCTGGCCCGAGATCGATCAGGCGATCACCACCGCCTTGAGCTAGCCGCCCTCGCGCTCAAGCGTCGTGCGCGGCAATCCACTTTTCGACGATCGGCGCGATCTGCGTGCGCCACTTGCTGCCGTTGAAGATGCCGTAATGGCCGGCGTCGGCGACGTAATGCTTCTTCATCGCCGCGGGCACGTTCTTGCTGATCGTCAGCGCCGCCTTGGTCTGGCCCAGCCCCGAAATGTCGTCGCGCTCGCCCTCGATTGCCAGCAAGGCAATGTCGGTGATCGCCGCCGGATCGACCTTGCGCCCGCGATGCGTCATCTCGCCCTTGGGCAGGCTGTGGTGCTGGAACACCACCTCGATCGTCTGGAGGTAGAATTCGGCGGTCATGTCGCAGACCGAGCGATATTCCTCGTAGAAATCCTTGGTCGCCTCGGCCTCCACGTCTTCGCCCTGGACGAGATGTTTGAACATCTCCCAGTGCGAGGTCATGTGGTTGCCGAGGTTCATCGTCATGAAGCCGGCGAGCTGGAGGAAGCCCGGATAGACTCGCCGCCCCGCGCCGGGATAGTTCATCGGCACGGTGGCGATGACATTCTGTTCGAACCACGCAAACGGGCGCTCGGTCGCCAGCGTATTGACCGCGGTCGGCGCTTCGCGGGTGTCGATCGGGCCGCCCATCAGCGTCAGCGTCCTGGGCCGGCACGGATTCTTGTCCGCGCTCATCAGGCACGCCGCGGCATAGGCCGGGACCGAGGGCTGGCAGACCGCGAGCATGTGTGCGCCCGGCCCGACCTTTTCCATGAACTCGATCAAATAATCGACATAATCGTCGAGATCGAAGCTGCCCTCGCTCAGCGGCACCGCGCGCGCATCGCGCCAGTCGGTGATGTAGACGTCGGCGAACGGCAGCATGCGCTCGACCGTGCCGCGTAGCAGCGTCGCGTAATGGCCCGACATCGGCGCCACGATCAGCAGCCGCGGACCACCCTCGACACCATCGCGGGCGAAATGCTTCAACTGGCCGAACGGCTTGCGAAGCACGATCGTCTCGGTGACGTCGACGTGCTTGCCGTTGATGATGGTGCGGTCGAGCCCGAAGTCAGGCTTGCCGCGCGGTGCCGAGGCGTGCGCGAACACCTCCAGCGCCGACGCCAGCACCGGTCCGCCACCGAAATAGGAGAACGGATTGGATGGATTGCTCAGCAATTCGGCGCTGAAATTGGCCCAGGCGCTGGCGCCCGCCAGCATCGACCGTTGCATTTCGTAAGCGTTGTAAAGCATCTGCCCCCGATACATGGTAACCGTTTACCTGAGTTAACTTAGGCGCGTGTTGCATTGCACACAACGCCTTTGCGGATCGATCGTTGCAGGGGCGCAACACGCGCTTTAGGGCGGGCAGCATGGCCGACCCTATTTCCGACACACCGAAGCCGGGCCGCAAGCTCGGCAGCCTCAAGATGGTCGCTAAAGCCGCCGGGCGATACCCGGGGCATCTGGCGATCGCGCTGGCTGCGCTGCTGACGACCACCGCGACCACGCTCAGCCTCACCTATGTTCTGCGCCTGGCTATCGACGGCCGGGCAGGAGTCGGCAACAACTACGCGTTCGATCTGCTGTTCGTGTTGGTCGCCATCCTGGCGATCGCGACCGCGGTCCGGTTCTACTTCGTGTCCTGGCTGGGCGAACGCACCGTCGCAGACGTACGGGTCGCGGTGCAGGCGAACCTGTTGCGGCTCGAGCCCGGCTGGTTCGAGGAAAACCGCCCCTCGGAAATCGCCTCGCGCCTCACCGCCGACACGGCGCAGATCGAAATGGCGGTCGGCACCACCGTGTCGGTCGCGTTGCGCAACATGCTGACGGGGATCGGCGGGCTGGGGCTGCTGTTCTACTACGATTCGTCGCTGGCCGGGATGCTGGTCATCGGAATCCCGGTCGTCGTCCTGCCGATCATGCTATTGGGACGCCGCGTCCGCGCCACGTCGCGGTCGAGCCAGGACCGCATCGCCGATATCGGCGCGATGGCGGTCGAAACGCTGTCTGCCATGAAGGTCGTTCAGGCCTTCTCGCAGGAGCAGCGCGAATCCGATCGGTTTGCGGTCGCGGTCGATCACGGCTTTACGGCGGCCAAGCGCCGCATCCTGATCCGCGCGGTGATGACCTCGCTGGTGATCGGCTTGCTGTTCGGCGGGCTCGCGCTGCTGTTGCGGACGATGTTGGGTGCGGTGTCGACCGGCACGATCTCGGCAGGCACCTTGCTCGCGTTCGTGACGACCAGCGTGCTCGTCGCGGGCGCGTTCGGCGCCCTGACCGAAGTGTATGGCGATCTGTTGCGCGCGGCGGGCGCTGCCGAACGGCTCAGTGAATTGCTCGCCGAGCAGCCCAAGATCGCCGCGCCTGCGAACCCTGTCGCCTTGCCCCAACCGGCGCGCGGGGCGATCCGGTTCGACCATGTCGCGTTCCGCTACCCGACGCGGCAGGATGTGTCGGCACTGCACGACTTTTCGCTCGATGTCTTGCCGGGCGAGACCGTCGCGGTGGTCGGGCCGTCGGGCGCGGGCAAAACGACGCTGTTCCAGCTGATCCAGCGTTTTTACGATCCGCAATCGGGTAGCATCTCGATCGATGGTGTCGCGCTACCAGACGCCGACCCCGCCGCCATCCGCCGCCGCATCGCGATGGTGCCGCAGGAGACGGTGATCTTCGGCGCGTCGGCGCGCGACAATGTCCGCTACGGCGAATGGGGCGCGAGCGACGAGGCGATCTGGGCCGCCGCGGAGGCCGCCAACGCCGCCGAATTCCTGCGCAGGCTGCCCGACGGGCTCGACACGTTCATGGGCGAAGGCGGCGCGCGGCTGTCGGGCGGGCAGCGCCAGCGGCTTGCGATCGCTCGCGCGCTGCTCCGTGATGCGCCGATCCTGCTGCTGGATGAGGCAACCAGCGCGCTCGACGCCGGCAGCGAGCAATTGGTGCAGCAAGCGCTCGAACGGCTGATGGCCGGCCGCACCACGCTCGTCATCGCGCACCGCCTCGCTACGGTGCGCGCGGCGGGGCGGATCATCGTCATGGACGACGGCCGCATCGTCGAGGAAGGCACCCACGCCAGCCTCAATGCGCGCGGCGGATTATATGCTAGATTGGCGGCGTTGCAGTTCAGCGAGGCTGCCTGACCGGGGAGAGACCAATGGCGCGCGAGTTCGACATCATGGTCTATGGGGCGACCGGGTTCACCGGGCGGCTGGTCGCCGAATATCTGGGCGAGAATTATCCGACGGGCGTGAAGTGGGCGATGGCCGGGCGCTCGCTGTCGAAGCTCGAGGAGGTGCGCGACCTGATCGGCGCGCCCGCCGGCATTACACTGATCACCGCCAATTCGGACGACCCCGCCAGCCTGAAGGCGATGTGCGAGCGCGCGACCGTCGTCATCTCGACCGTCGGCCCGTATCAGCTCTACGGCAGCGACCTGGTCGCCGCCTGCGCAGCGACCGGCACTGCCTATGTCGATCTGTGCGGCGAGCCCGCCTGGATGCGCCACATGATCGACGCGCACCAAGACGCGGCGAAGGCGAGCGGGGCGCGAATCGTATTCAGCTGCGGGTTCGATTCGATCCCGTTCGACCTCGGCGTGCTGACGCTCCAGCAATGCGCGACCGCCAAGCACGGCAAGCCCGCGCCGCGCGTCAAGGGCCGCGTCCGCGTGATGAAGGGCGGCTTTTCGGGCGGCACCGCGGCGAGCCTGAAGGCGACGCTCGCCGCCGCCGCGCGCGACCCGCGCATCGTCGCGCTGCTCACCAGTCCGTTCGCGCTGACCCCCGGTTTCAAGGGGCCGCATCAGCCGACCGGGCTGATTCCCGAATACGATTCCTCGATCGGCGCGTGGGTCGCACCGTTCATCATGGCGCCGATCAACACCAAGAACGTCCACCGCACCAACTTCCTGCTCGGCGAGCAATTCGGGGCCGATTTCGTCTATGACGAGATGATGGTCGCGGGGCTCGGCGACATCGGCAAGGCGGCGGCCGAGGCAATCGCCAAGATCAATCCGTTGGCGGGCGACAAGGGGCCCAAGCCCGGCGAGGGCCCGTCGAAGGAAGACCGCGACGCCGGGCATTACGACATCCTCTTCATCGGCGAATATCCCGACGGCGGCCGGGTCGAATGCGTCGTCACCGGGGACCGCGACCCCGGCTATGGATCGACCAGCAAGATGATCGCCGAAAGCGCGCTGTGCCTGGTGCAGGATGTGAAGGGCGAAGGCGGGATCTGGACCCCCGGCGCCTTGATGGGCGATGCGTTGCGCGAGCGGTTGATCGTGAAGGCGGGGCTGACCTTTCGCGCGGGCTAGCCGCGGTAGAACAGCACGGCCAAGCCCGCGAGCGCGAGCGCGACGAAGAACCCCCACATCGCCCGCGTCCGTGCCCACGCCTGCTCGCGCAGGTGATAGGCGACGAGGTCGAACCAGAGGCGGCCGCCCGGCACCTCGCGGACTACATTATCCGCCCGCATTTTGGCGAAGGCGGCGGCGTCGCGCGGATCGGGCGCGAACTCGATCGCATCCTCGGGCGCGAGCGCATGCGCCGCGAGCATTGCTTGGGCGATGCGCCCGCGCACGCGCAAAGCGCCCGGCGGATATCGCACGGGCGCCGGCGTCTTCGTGCCGGTCAGCCGCAGCCGGTCGTTCATCAGCCCGCGAACAGGCTGAGCGCCGCGCCGATCGCCACCGCGGTGCCGACCATGATCCCGGCCCGCCGCCGCCGCTTGCGATTCCATGTGTCGAAAGCGGGAATGTCGAGCCAATAGGTGCCGGCCTTGGCGACATGGAGCACGCCCTGGTCGATCAGCCGTTCGAGCAATCGTCGTTCCATCCCCCGATCAGGCGCGTAGCCGATCGCTTTTTCGGCGGAGACCGCGTCGTTCGACATGAAATGCGACACCAGCCGCCGTCGCGCCCGCGCCATCGCACCCGCCGCTGCTCCTGCTGCTGCTCCACCCATATCGGTCCCCTATTTCCGCCGCTTGCCCTGGTGCCGGATGTTGGACGGTCGGCCGCGCCGGTGCAAGACGCGTGGCGGCCGGCTGCCCGGCGCGGCGCCCTTTCCCTCTGGCATCTCAAACCGCAGCGCGCCCGATACCGGGTTGGATTCGGCGAGGCGCAGCGTCAGCCGCTGACCGATCGTATACTCATCGCCCGATTGCTCGCCGACCAGTTTTTTGGCGGTCTCGTCGTAGCGGAAATATTCGCCGCCCAGGTCGCGCACCGGCATCAGCCCGTCGCCGCCGATCCCGTCGACCGTCGCGAAGAACCCGAAATTGGTCACGCCCGTGATCCGCACCTCGCACACTTCGCCGACGCGTTCGGCGAGATAGGCGGCGACGTAGCGGTCGATCGTGTCGCGCTCGGCCTCCATCGCGCGGCGTTCGAGCCGGCTGATCGCTTCGCCGATCCGCTCCATCCCCGCCGCCTCGTCCGACGTCAGCCCGCCGGGGCCGAGGCCGTAGGCGGTCACGAGCGAGCGATGCACCAGCAAGTCGGCGTAGCGCCGGATCGGCGACGTGAAGTGCGCGTAGCTGCCCAGCGCGAGCCCGAAATGGCCGTGATTGGCCGGCGCATAATAGGCCTGGGTCTGCGTACGCAGCACTTGCTCCATCACTTGCGGGCGGAAATCGACCGCGCCGATCTTGGCGAGGATGTGGTTGAACGTCGCGGGCCGGATCACCTGCCCGAGCGCCAGCTTCACGCCATAGGTTTCGAGATAGTCCTTCAGCCCCATCAGCTTTTCGCGGCTGGGCGGCTCGTGGACGCGATACATCACCGGCGCCTTCTTCGCCTCGAGCGCCTTGGCCGCCGCGACGTTGGCGGCGATCATGTAATCCTCGATCAGCCGGTGGGCATCGAGCCGTTCGCGCGGCGCGACCGACATGATACGCCCCTTCTCGTCGAGCACGACGCGGCGTTCGGGCAGGTCGAGATCGAGCGGCTCGCGCACATCGCGCGCCTTGGCGAGCGCGCGCCAGCAGGCCCAGAGGGGTTTCAGCGCGGTGTCGGTCAGGGGATGGTCGAGCTGCCCGTCGATCGCTGCCTGCGCATCTTCATACGCGATATTCGCCGCGATCCGCACGACAGCGCGGGTGAAACGCCAGCCCTTGAGCTGCCCGTCCTTCGCGACCTGCAAATGACACGCCAGCGCCGCGCGGTCCTCGCCGGTCTTGAGGCTGCACACCTCCGCCGACAATATCTCCGGCAGCATCGGCACGACGCGATCGGGGAAATAGACCGAATTGCCGCGCCGCCGCGCCTCGCGGTCGATCGCCGAGCCGGGGCGGACGTAGAACGACACGTCGGCGATCGCGACGACCGCTTTCCAACCGCCGGCATTCTGCGGATCGTCGTCGGGTGCGGCCCAGACCGCGTCATCATGATCGCGCGCGTCGGCCGGATCGATCGCGACGATCGGCAAATGCGTCAGGTCTTCACGTCCATCGCCCAGCGGCTGCTTCGCCACCCGCTCCGCCTCGTCGAGCGCTTCGTCGGCGAACGTGTCGGGAATGCCATGCTCGTGGATCGCGATCAGCGAAAAGCTGCGCGGCGCGAACGGGTCACCCAGTCGCTCTGTCACCCGCACGGTGATGCGCGGCGGGCGCCCCGCCTTCTCCGCCAGCACCAGATCGCCGGGCTCGGCGTCTCCGGCGTCGGACACCGGATATTGCCGCCGCTCGCGCTTCTCGACGCCTTCGAGCCACAGGCCGTTCGCCTCCTTGCGGATGACGCCGAGCATCAGCTCGTCGCCCTTGGCGAGTTGCTTCATCGGGTGCGCGATCCAGCCCTTTCCGGCTTCCTCGGTTCGCGCCAGGATGCGGTCCCCGATCCCCAGCGCCGACCTTTTGCCCCGCTCGCGCACGCGCAGCCGCGGCATCGGCGCGGCGTCGGCGTCCCAGCGCTCGGGCACCGCCCAGACGTTACCGCCGTCATCGACGTCCGACACGCGCAGCACCGTCACCTTGGGCAGCCCGCCCATCTTGTGGAACGCGCGGCCCGGAGCGCTGTCGATCAGCCCTTCGTCGGCCATGTCCTTGAGCAGCGCCTTGAGCGCGATCTTCTCCTGCGCGGTCAGCCCGAACGCCTTGGCGATCTCGCGCTTGCCCGCCGGCGTGTCCGACGCGGTGATGAAATCGATGATCTGCTGACGGGTCGGAAGGCCGGGCTGTCGTTTTGGTTTCGCCATGTGGCGGCGACGATAGGCGCTCCGCCCGAATGACGCTAGGAGGGCGTCAGTGACTTACGACCTCCTGATCATCGGCGGCGGCATCAACGGCTGCGCGATCGCGCGCGAAGCGTCGTTGCTCGGGCAAAAGGTGCTGCTGGTCGAACGCGACGACCTCGCCAGCCATACCTCGTCCGCCTCGACCAAGCTGATCCACGGCGGGCTGCGTTACCTGGAATATTACGACTTCCGCTTGGTCGCGGAGGCGCTGCGCGAGCGCGAACGGTTGGTCCATGCCGCGCCGCACATCATCCGCCCGCTGCGTTTCGTGCTGCCGCAGGAGAATGCGGTGCGGCCGTGGTGGATGGTGCGGATCGGGCTGTATCTCTACGATTTCCTCGGCGGCAAGATGTCGCTCCCCCGCTCGCGGGGCCTGCGCAGGTCGGACACGGCCTATATCGCCCCGCTTAAGGGCGGCGAGAGCGGGTTCGTCTATTCGGACGCGCAAGTCGACGATTCGCGATTGACCCTGCTCAATGCGGTCGATGCAGCGGCGAACGGCGCGGAGATTTGCACCGGCGTGGCGCTCGAGAGCGCGCGTCGTGAGGGCGGTCTGTGGCGCGCGACACTGTCGGACGGACGCACCGTCGAGGCGCGCTCGCTGGTCAACGCGGCGGGGCCGTGGGTGCACCTGCTGCTCGAAAAGCTCGGCATCAACGGCAAGTCGGGGGTCCGGCTGGTCAAGGGCAGTCACATCGTCGTGCCGAAGCTCTACGAGGGCGACCATGCCTATATCCTGCAGCTCCCCGACCGCCGCATCATCTTCGCGATCCCATGGCAGGGCGGGACCGAGATCGGCACCACCGACATCCCGGTGGAGAAGCCTGAGGATGCGGTCATCTCGGATGACGAGATCGCCTATCTGTGCGACGGCGCAAACCACCATTTCGTCAAACAGATCAGCCCCGCCGACGTGACGCACAGCTGGTCGGGCGTCCGCCCGCTCTACGACGACGGCGCGAGCGAGGCGAAGGCGGTGACGCGCGACTACGTGCTCGAACTCGACACCAACAGCCCGCCATTGCTCAGCGTGTTCGGCGGCAAGATCACGACCGGTCGCCACCTCGCCGAGGAAGCGTTGGGTAAGCTCGCCCCGACGCTAGGCATCGATGTCCATCGCGTCACGCGCCGGCGCGTGTTTCCCGGCGGCGCGATCGACGATTTCGACGCCTATCTAGCCAAAGTGCGCACGACCTGGCCGTTTCTGGGCGACGAGCGATCGGCGCGGATGGCGCATGCGTACGGCACGATGCTCGGCGACATGCTGGCGGGCGTGAGCGACGAGGCGGGCATTGGCACCGACCTCGGCGGCGGTCTCACCGAGATCGAAGCGCGCTGGATGCGCGACAAGGAATGGGCGAAGACCGCCGCCGACGCGCTCGACCGGCGCAGCAAGGTGGGATTGCATTTGACCGCCGATCAGCGCGGCGCGTTCGAAAAGGCATGGGACAAGCTGACGTGATTCAGGTCGCCGCGCTCTATCGTTTCGCGTCCTTCCCCGATCCCGCGGCCCTGCGGGAGCCGTTGCTCGAGCTGTGCGCGACGCAAGATGTCAAAGGCACGCTCCTGCTCGCGACCGAAGGGGTCAACGGCACCATCGCCGGACCGCCCGCGGGCATCGACCGCGTGCTCGCGCATATCCGCACCTTGCCCGATTGCACGGATCTGGAGGTCAAGTTCTCAAGCGCCGAGACGATGCCGTTCCACCGCCTCAAGGTCCGCCTCAAGCGCGAGATCGTGACGATGGGCGAGCCCGTCGATCCGATCGGCGGCGTTGGCACCTATATCGCGCCGACCGACTGGAACGCGCTGATCGAGCAGCCCGGCACGCTGATCATCGACACGCGCAACGACTACGAAGTGCGCGTCGGCAGCTTCGACGGCGCGGTCGATCCCCGTACTGCAAGGTTCAGCGATTTCCCCGCCTGGTTTCGCGCCCACCGCGACGAAATCGCGGCAGCGCCCCGAGTCGCGATGTTCTGCACCGGCGGCATCCGCTGCGAAAAGGCGACGGCGTTGCTCAAGGCCGAGGGGATCGAGGACGTCCATCACCTCCAGGGTGGCATCCTCAAATATCTCGAAGACGTCCCGGCGGCCGAGAGCCGCTGGCACGGCGAATGCTTCGTGTTCGACGAGCGAGTCGCGGTCGGGCACGGGCTCGCGCCCGGCATCCACGAACTGTGCCGCGGCTGCCGCATGCCGGTCAGCCCCGCCGACCGCGCCTCGCCGCTGTTCGAGGAAGGCGTAAGCTGCCCCGCTTGCCACGGCACGCGCGACGCAGAAACGCGCGCGGGCTATGCCGAACGCCATCGCCAGGCGACGCTGGCCAAGGCACGCGGCCAGGCGCATGTCGGCGCGGCACATAGTAAAGCCACGTCTTAACGATTTGTTAACCTGATCGCGGCACGCTCTCGTCGGGGAATGTCGGGGGCCGGGCGTGGCAACGAAGTTTTCGCAATACCGTCGGGTCGAACCGGCATCGTTCGAACAGCGCGCCGAACCGCGGCTCAAGCTGTCGATCACGCGCGCCAGCGTGCGGTGCCACGGCAAGACGCCCGTCGACGCGTTGCTCCACGACCTGTCCACCTACGGCTGCCGCATCGCCGCTGGCATTACGGCCAAGCAAGGCGAACGGCTGTGGCTGCGCTTCGACGGCCGGATGCCGATCGCGGCGACGGTGGTATGGTGCCTCGACGGCATCGTCGGCTGCCGCTTCGATGAGCAGATCGAACGCTCGATGATGCGCGCGCTGACGCTGAGGCTCGCCTAACCTTTCGATCCCACAGCGATCACCGCCAGCGTGATCCGCGACAAGCACACCAGTTTGCCAGCGTCGTCGGTGATCCTGATCGTCCACACCTGCGTCGTGCGGCCGATCGATTCGGCTTTGGCGACCGCGGTCACGTAACCGCTCATCGCGGGGCGGATATGGTTGGCGTTGATCTCCATGCCAACGGTCGCGTGGGTCGCCGGATCGACCGTCATCCCGCCGCCGACCGACGCCACCGTTTCCGCCAGCGCGACCGACGCACCGCCGTGCAGCCGCCCGAACGGCTGGTGCGTGCGATGGTCGACCGGCATCCGCGCGGCGAGCCAATCGTCGCCCGCCTCGGTGAACTCGATCCCGATATGCCCCGGCATCGACGCCGCGCCCATTTGGGTCAGCAGCGCCGGATCGGGCGGAGTCTTCGCGAACCAGATCATGTGATTCCCTACCTTCCCGTTCGTGCTGAGCTTGTCGAAGCACGTGTCACACGCCCTTCGACAAGCTCAGGGCGAACGGAATCTATTAGTACGCCCGCGCGATGATTACGCGCTCGACCGCGGGCTCGCCGGTGAACAGGCAGGCGCCACTCGCCGGCGCCGCGCCCTGCGGCACGTTGCGCAAGGTCAGCTTCATCGACTTGAGCGTTTCGACCACCTTGTCCAGCGCGGCGCCGGTCGGCTTCGACCAGCCCGCCTCGACCCAGCCGGGGTTCTTCACGCCCTCCGCGAAGAACGCCCGCACGCCGTCCAGGTCGGTCACGTCCCGCACGATGTTGCTGTCTAGCCGCGACTTGGCGCCGGCGAACAGCCCGTCCTGGATTTCCTCCAGCGCCGCCGCCGCGCCCGCGACGAAATCGCCCTTCGCGACCACCGCGCTGTCGAGCTTGCCGTCCTCGCGATACAACCGGTCGCGGCGGATCACGCTGACGTTGCCCCCCGCCATGTCGCGCCCGCCGACCTCGATCACGACCGGCGCGCCCTTCTTGACCCAGCCCCAGCGTTTGTTGGTCGACTTGACGGGCTTGAGGTCGAGCAACGCCCGCACCGGCTCGCCGCACGCCGACAGTGCCGCGAGCTCGCCCTGCAATCCCTTGCAATAATCGATCAGCGCGGCGTCCTCGTCATTGTCGCGCAGCATCGGCACGATCACCACCTGCCACGGCGCCAGCCGCGGCGGCACGCGCAGACCGTCGTCGTCGCCATGCACCATGATCAGCCCGCCGATCATCCGCGTCGACACGCCCCAGCTCGTCGTGTTGGCGAACTCCAGCTCGCCGTTCGCATTCTGGAACTTGATCTCCTGCGCATGCGCGAAATTGGTGCCCAGGAAGTGCGAGGTGCCCGCCTGGAGCGCCTTGCCGTCCTGCATCATCGCCTCGATCGACCAGGTCTCGACCGCACCAGGGAAGCGCTCGTTCTCGGGCTTCTCGCCCGCCACGACGGGGAGCGCGACGCAGTCCTCGGCGAAGCTGCGATAGACTTCGAGCATCCTGAGCGTCTCTTCGCGCGCCTCGGCCTCGCTCGCGTGCGCGGTATGCCCCTCCTGCCACAGGAATTCGGCGGTGCGCAGGAACATCCGCGTCCGCATTTCCCAGCGCACGACGTTCGCCCATTGGTTGATCAACACCGGCAAGTCGCGCCACGATTGGATCCAGCGCGCGAACGCCACGCCGATCACCGTCTCGCTGGTCGGACGGACCACCAGCGGCTCTTCGAGCTTGGCGGATGGATCGGGGATCAGCTTGCCCTTGCCGTCGGGGATCAGGCGGTGGTGCGTGACGACCGCCATCTCCTTGGCGAAACCCTCGACGTGCTCCGCTTCCTTCTCGAAATAGGAGAGCGGGATGAACAGCGGGAAGTAACAATTCTCGTGCCCGGTCGCCTTGATCTTGTCGTCGAGCAGGCGCTGCATCCGCTCCCAGATGCCATAGCCCCACGGCCGGATCACCATGCACCCGCGCACGCCGGATTCCTCGGCCATGTCGGCCTCGGCGATGACGGTCTGATACCATTGCGCGAAATCGTCGGCGCGCGTGACGGGTAGGGCGTGCTTGATCATGATGGTGTTCGCTTAGTCGGCGAAAGCCGATCCGTCACCCCGGACTTGTCTGGCCGCGTTGTGAAGAGCAAGGGCGTCCGCATGGGGACAGCGGCTGCAGCGGACGACGATCGCGTGATGCTGGGCATCGCGATGCGGCTGCTCGCGGTGCTGTTGCTCGCGACGCTTTCCGCCCTGATCAAGCTCGCCGAGACGCGCGGCGCCGGGCTGGTCGAGATTATGTT
>JBDSWC010000024.1:0-21239 GCA_039926845.1 Sphingomonas sp.
TCGCGAACCGTTCGGATGCCTCGACCCGGCGGACCAGCGCGTCAGGACCCGCCCAACTCGCCGCGATGTCGTCATATCCAGCAGGCGACCCCGGCTTCCAGGTCGGCTGGCCGAGCTGGTTGAGCAAGCCGACCGCAGCGAGCGGCAGCATCTGCTTCAATCCCAGCGCGCGGCCGGTCGATACCGTCCATTCCCACGGCGACTTGAACTTGACCGGCCCGGCGACCCAGCATTCGGGGCTGTCGATCAGCACCTTGTAGAGCGACGGCAAGTCGCCACCGGTTTTGAGGAACGACGCCTTGAGCCGCGCGACCAAGGCCGGCGGGGGAGTATCTCCGGCAAAGTGGCGCGCGAGCTTGATCGACACATGCTCGGCGGTCGACGGGCTGACCGCCAGCGCATCGAGCACCGCCTGTGCCTGACCCTCGCCGCCCTCGGCATATTTGCGGCCGACGATCGTCCGCTCGCCGGGCTCGTGAATCCGCTCGGCGAAAACGAATTCGCCGGGCGTGCCGTCGGTCCCGGTCAGTCGCGCGGCAGGCCCGCGCCCGATCCCACGCACGGTCCAGCCGGTCAGCGCACGCGCGAATTCGGTAACGTCGGCCTGGGTGTAGCCGGTGCGCACGCCGAGCGTGTGCAACTCCATGATTTCGCGCGCGAGGTTCTCGTTGAGGCCGAGCTTCTGTCCGCCTGGGCGCGGCCGACTGGCGGCGAAGCGCTCCGCCATGCTGTTCGGCCCGACCGATTGCGCCTGATCGAGGTAGAGCAGCATCGCCGGATGCCGTTCGACCGCGTTGAGCATGTCGCCGAACTTGCCCGTCAGGTTCGGCCGGATCGCTTCGAATTCGAGCAGCCCCGACAGGCCGATCACTTGCAACTTGTCGGCCGACACCGCGAAATGGTTGGCCCAGAAATGCGTCAGCCGCTCGGCAAAGGGCGTCGGGCTGGTCAGCGCCGCCGTAATCCGCGCACCGACCGCCGCGGCATAATCGTCGCGCACCTGACCGCCCACGAAACGCCGAGCCGCCTTGAGCGGATCGTTCGCGGCGTCGTCGGGCTTCGCTCCAGGTTCGGGCGTGCCGGGCGTCATCGTCGGTGCCATCTGAGGCGGGGTTGCCGCCGCGGCAGATTGGCGACGGCCGAGCCCCTGCTGCCGCATCTGGCGCTGCTGTTCGAGATAATCGGCGAGTTCGCCCGCGACCTTGGTCCGCGTCGGCACTGCGGCGAACGCGGCGGGCTTCACCTCAAAGGTCTCGAGCTGGCGCTTCAGCCAGCCTTTGGGGTCACTCGGAATGCTCTCGTCGGGACGGGCGCCGAGCCCGAAGCGATTGAGCGCGATGCTGGCGTCGGCCATGCGCGTCTCCATGCGATACGATGCGGCGTATTACGCCTTTGTCGCACAATTATCCCAGGCGTAACGCGCGAGGCGTCAGAAGCCTTCGGGCAAGTCGATGTTCCCCACGACGTCGCGATAGCGCGCGATGGCGTAGCGGTCGGTCATCCCCGCGATGAAATCGGCGATGTGACGGCTCAACCACGGTTCCTCCGCTGGCAATCGCTCGGGCCATTCGCCCGGCATCAGCGACGGGTCGGCGTGATACGCGGCGAACAACCCGGCGACGACCACGCGCGCCTGGTCGGCGGCGGCAAGCTGTACGGGATGGTGATAGAGGTTGGCGTACATGAAGCGCTTCAGCCCGCGTTCGCCGTCGCGCATCGCGTCCGAAAAGCCAATCAGCGCTCGGCCGGCGTCGCGCGCTTCGTCAGGCGCCTTTGTCCCCGAGCCCACGATCGCCGCGCGACTCGTTTCGATGAGGTCGTTGACCATCCCGCCGATCTGGCCGCGGATCAGTTCGCCGGTCAGCCGCGCCGGCGGCACGTCGGGAAAGCGCGCCCGGCACTGGTCCCAGCGCGCGGCGATCATCGGCACCGCGAGCAGTTGGTCGAGACTCAGCAACCCGGCGCGCAGGCCATCGTCGATATCGTGATTGTCGTAGGCGATGTCGTCGGCGATCGCCGCGACTTGCGCCTCAAGGCCGGCAAACGTCTCCAGCTCCAACGGAAATTCGTCATCGGCTTTCGCCAGCGCCCATTGGGGCACCGTCACCGGCCCATTATGCTTGGCCAGTCCCTCCAACGTCTCCCACGTCAGGTTAAGTCCCGGAAAGCGCGGATAGGGGCTGTCGATCTCGGTCAGCGCGCGCAGCGTGTTGCCGTTGTGATCGAACCCGCCCTGCCCACTCAGCGCATCCTTCAGCGCATCCTCGCCAGCATGGCCGAACGGCGGGTGGCCGATATCGTGTGCGAGGCACAACGCCTCGGTCAGATCCTCGTTGAGGCCCAGCGCGCGCGCGATGGTGCGGCCGATCTGGGCGACTTCGATGCTGTGGGTCAGCCGGACGCGGAAATGGTCGCCGTCGGGCGCGAGGAACACCTGAGTCTTGTGGCGCAGGCGGCGGAAACTGATCGAATGGACGATACGGTCGCGGTCGCGTTGAAACGCGTCGCGCGGACCGCGCGCTGTCGTTTCGTCCTCGGGATAGAGGCGCCCCCGACTAAGCCACGGATCGGAGGCATAGGGCGCGAGCTCGGGCATGCGCGGCATGTAGCCGCGATGGCGGGCTATTTCGACCCCAGCCGGTCGACCTTCTGCCCCTTGGCGCTGGTGAAGACGAAGCCCGACAATCCGGCCTTGCTCATGCGGTTGACGAAGCTCTGCGCTTCGTCCGCGGATGCAAACGGTCCGGTCAGCACGCGGTTGGTGGCGCGCAGCGGCGTCGACCAGCCCTGGCGGCCGCGGAACAAGTCCGGCGCCTTGGCCAGCAGCGCGGCCCACGCCTTGCGGAGGTCGCTTTCGTTCGCGCCGCCCGCGACCTGGACCCACACGCGGGCCGGCTCGCCCCGGGTCGCGGCGGCATCCTTGTCCTTCTCCGCCAGTGCCTTGCACCGCGCGTCATTGGCCTTTTCGCGCGCGGTCATCCTGGTCCGGACCGGGGCAGCGGGCCTTCCTTTCGCCGGTTTGAGCGGAAGCGGGCAGCCGTTCTTGTCGAGTGCGGGCTCGTCATCCTTCGCCGCAAGCGCCTTGCACCGGGCATCGTTGGCCCTGTCGCGCGCCGTCGTCCTGGTCTTGGCGACCATAGCGGTCTTGCCCTTCGATGGTTTGGGCGGAAGCGGACAGCCATTCCTGTCAAGCGCGGGCTCGTCGTCCTTCGCGTCGATCGGCCGGCCCTTCGCATCGCGGGCGTCGGTGAGCTTGTCTCTGCCCTTGGCCGAGCCGGTACCGGTATCTGCGCGTTCGTCATCGGCCAGCTTGCCGCGCGTGCGGGAAGCTGGCGGTTTGGTAACCTCTACCGGCTTGGCCCGCGTCTCGACGGGTGTCGGCGCGGGTTCGACGGGTGCGCGGCGCGGTTTGGGCGCGGGTGTCGGCGGCTTGTCCAGCCCGGCGACGATTCGCGCGAGCACGGTATCCTCGCTGACTCGCGACGTCGCGGTCGGCTCGGGCACGCCGGCTTCGGCGGCGCTCGGCTGATCGGCGGTGCCGGGAACCGGATCGACGGCGGGCGCGGGGGTGGGATTCGCCGCGACCTCGATCGGCGGGGTCGGGGTTGGATTTGGCGGCAGCGGCGCCGGAGCCGGAGCCCGGGTATCGGTCGTTGCGACCGGCCCAGAGCTCGGTGCCGCCGCAGGCGTTGGAGCGGGTGTCGGTGCTGGAGCTGGCGGCGGGGTAGGCACGGCGCTAGGCGCGGGTGATGACGCCGGGCTAGGGCGGGGAGCGACGGCCGCGACCCGAACTGGCGGCGGAACCGGCGTCGGCGCCACACGCGGCGGAACGTAGACCGGTGGCGCTGCGGCGACCTCGACCGGCTTCGCCACGACGGACGGCGGAGCAGCGGGCGTTTTGTCTTTCTTGCGTTTGTTGCGCTTGCGGCCATCATCGGCCGACGCAACGACGACTGGCGGCGCGGCTGCCGCAACCTTGGGGGCGTAGGGATCGGGACCAAGCCGGGGCAGCGGTGGCACCAGTTGCGCGTCGGCGACTCGATCGGGGCTGATGCGCATCTCGCCGAAATTGACCGCGAAGGCGCGATCGGCAGCCGACAATTGCGGCAGCTTGCGGAAGAACGGGGTCAGTCCCGCGCCGAGTCCGGGCGACATCATCGTCTCGGCGATCTTCTCCGCGCCGGCCGTATCGCCGCTCATCGCCAGCACGAACGCGCGGTCGCGCCACGCCGCGCGGTCGCCGCTGCGGACCAACGGATCGAGCAGCTTGAGCGCCTCGTCCTTTCTACCCGAAATGCCCAACGACAATGCGTAGCGCCGCGTCGCCTCGTCGTCCGGTCCGTTCCGAAGCGCCAGCCGATAGTCGCGCTGTGCGCGATCCTGCTCGCCGATCAGGTCATAGGCGAGCCCGCGGTCGGCGGCGAACTTGCTCGGGTTCAGCCCGCGCCGCTCGGCCTCCTGAAACCGCACCAGCGCCATGCCGGGCCGCTCGGCGCGGACCATCAGGCTGCCCCATCCCGCCTTGATCCGCGGATTATTGGGATCGAGTTTCTCGGCGCGCCCGAAGAAGGTCGCCGCCGCAGTGCTGTCGCCCATCCGCAGGGTCAGTTCGCCCGCGACGATCAGCGCTTCGATATCGAGCGGGTTCGCCGCGAGAATCCGCATGTCTGCAGCCAGCGCATCGGCGTCGCGATTCTCGCTCGGGGTCTGCGCCTGTGCGCCACCCGCCACCGCGAAACCGAGCGCGGCAAAGGTCAGGGTCCGGCGCAACATCATCCGGGATGCAGCCTAGACCGAGTTGTGGCTGAACGGGAAATGATCGGTTGGGTCACAAACGCCAAAACGGGGCGCGACGGCGACGAACCGCAACGCCCCTCACCATGAGACGGTTACTGGTTGTTCTGGCGATGCAGGAAGCGCGGGATGTCGAGCGAATCCTTTTCGGGTTCGGGCTCGGACTCGCCGAACGCACCGCGGGCAACGTTCTGCATCCGCTCGAACAAGGTGCCGCCGAGCTTGACCTTGGGTGCGGCGGTTTCCTCGTCGGAGCCCGCGGCGATGGTCGCGCCGCCACCGAATTCCTCGTCACCGAACGTCAGCCGCGTCGGCGGCGCGCTCTCGACCTCGGCGCCGCTGTCGAGCACCAGTTCGTCGGTATCGGCGGTCGGCGCATCCATGCCGTCCTCGGCCGTCGGCTCGGTCACCGGCGCCGACAGCTCGAGCGGCTCGTCGTCCGCTGCGGTGTCCATGACCGGCTCTGCCGCTGCAGCCACTTCGGGCTCGTGCGTCGGCTCGACCGGGGCAGCTTCGGGCACAGTGACCGGAGCCACCGCTTCGGCGCGGCGGCCGAACGAGAAGGCGCGTGTCGCCGGCTCGGCGGCGGCGACACCGCTGGTGTCGGCTTCGATCCCGGTCGCGACGACCGAGACGCGGATCTTGCCTTCGAGCTCGGGGTTGAACGCCGACCCCCAGATGATGTTGGCGTCTTCGTCGACCAGCTCGCGGATATGGTTCGCGGCTTCATCGACTTCGAGCAGGCGCATGTCCTCGCCGCCGGTGATCGAGACGATGACGCCCTTGGCGCCTTTCATCGACACGCCGTCAAGCAGCGGGTTGGCGATCGCCTTCGACGCGGCTTCGATGGCGCGGTTGTCGCCCTCGGCCTCGCCGGTGCCCATCATCGCCTTGCCCATTTCCTGCATCACCGAGCGGACGTCGGCGAAGTCGAGGTTGATCAGGCCCGGCATGACCATCAGGTCGGTGATGCCGCGCACGCCCTGCTGCAGCACTTCGTCGGCCATTTCGAATGCTTGCTTGAACGTCGTGTTGGCGTTCGCGACCAGGAACAGGTTCTGGTTGGGGATAACGATCAGCGTATCGACATACTTTTGAAGCTCTTCGATCCCGGCGTCGGCGGCCTTGGCGCGGCGATTGCCCTCGAACGCGAACGGCTTGGTGACGACGCCGACGGTCAGGATGCCCATGTCGCGCGCGGTCTTGGCGATGACCGGGGCGGCGCCGGTGCCGGTGCCCCCGCCCATGCCCGCCGCAATGAAGCACATATGCGCGCCCTCGAGCGTCTTGGCGACCGCATCGATCGTCTCTTCCGCCGCCGCGCGCCCGATCTCGGGCCGCGAACCCGCGCCGAGCCCTTGCGTGATCTTCACGCCGAGCTGAATCTTCTGACTGGCCCCCGACTGCCGAAGCGCTTGCGCGTCGGTGTTGGCGACCAGGAAGTCGACGCCTTGGACGTCGTTCTTCATCATGTTCGCGATCGCGTTACCGCCCGCGCCACCCACGCCGATCACCGCGATTCGCGGGGTCAGCTCGTCCACTTCGGGGGGAAGAAATTCGACCATGATACCTGTCTCCGTCCATGTTTCCGAAAGAAGCGGGAAACACCTATGCCCACAACTTCTTGCACTATCCCCCCCCTAGTATCCACTACAATTAGGGGTTGGGTTACTTATTTTGTTAATAATTCGCCCGGGCCGTCCTGATCAAACGCCGGACCATCGAAAAAGGTGACGGCTTATGCACGACCTGGTGTTCGCCCGTCGCCAAAGCCCGCAAATCGATAGGGTCGGTCGCGGCGTGGTGGATCAGTCCAGCCAACGTCGCGAACGCTGGTCCCGAGTGCGCATCGGGCAGCCCGGCGAGCCCGCGCGGGCGACCGACGCGCACCGAGCGGCCGAGCGCCGACTGCGCGTAATCGGCGATGCCTTTGAGCTCCGCACCGCCGCCGGTCAGCACGACCTGGCGCCCGACATTGCCGTCAAACTTCATCGCGGTCAGCGCCTTGCCGATCTCCCCCACTAGCAGTTCGAGCCGTTGGCGGATCACTGCGATCAGCTGCGCCTTTGTGATGCGCGGCCCCTCGCTGGCGCCGTCCTCGGATAGCGGCGTGATCTCGATCACCTCGTGATTGTCGCGCGGCGTTGCGTTGGCGCAACCGTGGAAGCATTTGATCCGCTCGGCCTGGGTGCGGCTGGCGCCGAAGGTCGAGGCGATGTCGTCGGTGATGTCGGCGGCGCCCATCTGGATCGTGGTCAGCCCGACCAGCATCCCGCCGGCGAACAGCGACACGTTGGTGATCCCCGCCCCCATTTCGACCAGCGCGGTGCCGAGTTCGCGCTCCTCAGCGCTGAGGCACGCCAGCCCCGTCGCGACCGGCGCGGCGATGATCGACTTCACCTCGAGGTGCGACTTGGCGACGCACAGGCCGATGTTGCGCACCGGCGATCCGTCGGCGGCGACGACGTGGATGTGAACGCCCAAGCGATCGGCATGCAGCCCGAGCGGGTTCTTGACGCCGGTGATGCCGTCGAGCGTGTAGAGCGCGGGCTGCGCATGAAGCACCATGCGCCCCGCCGGGTCGATCGACTCCCGCCCTGCGCGCAGCAGTGCGTCGATATCCGACTGCTCGATGCGATGCCCGCCCAGCTCGAACTCGATCGAGGCGACATCGCTGACCAGCCCGCCCGCCGAAAACCCGACCCAAACATTCTCGATATTGGTCTGCGCGATCCGCTCGGCCTGCTCGACCGCTTCGCGCACCGCGACTTCGGTCGCGCCCATGTCGGCGATACAGCCCCGCTTGACCCCGCGGCTTTCGCGCTGGCCGGTGCCGAGCACGATCAGTTCGCCGCCGTCACCCTTTTGCGCGATCATCGCCGACACCTTGGACGACCCGATATCGAGCGCGGTGATCAGTCCTTCGGGCGCTGCCTTTGCCATATACTCCCCCTTACACTTGATCGCGCGTCGGCGCGCGGTCGGATTTGGTCGTCGTCGGGCGCGCAGTCGCGGTCGGCTTGGGCGTGGGCAGCCCCTGATTGCCCTTTCGCACCACCATCCGCGTCGGATCGCGCAGGTCGAACTTCACATAGCCGCTGCCCAGCAATTTGCTCGTGCCATCCTTCTCGGCAAACAATTTGAGCGCTTTGGCGGCCTCGTCATCTCCCTCGGGCAACGACAGCGTCTCGCCGGTGTCGAACAGCAAGTCCCAGCGCCGGTTGCCGACCCAGGTCGCGGCGCGCACCTTCGGCTTGAGCGCGGGGGCGGCGACCATCAGCGTCTGATACGCAGGTTCCTGCCGGTCGGCGCCGGGGCCGATCACCAGCGGGAGGTCGGGCATCGCGTCGGCAGAGACGGGCTCCAGATACACGCCATCGCGGTCGATCAGGCTCAGCTGACCCTGGTTCTGCCACACCGCGGCAGGGGTGCGCTCGACGATCCGGATCAGCAGCGTGTCGGGCAGCCGGCGCGAGACGTGCGCGTCCTGCACCCAGCCATATTGCAGCAACCGGTCGCGGACGAGATTGAGATCGACCAGCGGCATCGCGCGCGATTTCTGGTCGAGCGCGACCGCGTAGACGGTCGTGACGTCCATCCGCTTGACGCCGCGCACTTCGATCTGCTCGACGCGAAGCCCCGCCTTGCCGACTTGCTCGGCGAGCGCGGTGCCGATCGCGGCATTGGCACCCGTCACCGCGCCGGCGATGTAAACGCCGCCGAGCACGAAGAGCACGATCGCCCAGGTCGCGATCCGGCGCAGCGCAACGTGGCTGAGCGGAATGCGCGCGAGGATGCGGTCGAGAATCGACGCCTTCTTGCGCTTGGTCGGCCGGCCCCGATTGGTCGGGCGCTTGCTCACGCCAGCGCCTCGTCGACGATCATCTGGACGAGTTCGGGATAGGAAATGCCGAGATGCTTCGCCTGTTCGGGCACGAGGCTCAGCGGCGTCATGCCGGGCTGGGTATTGACCTCGAGCAGGAACAGCCCGTCCTCGCCACGCTCGTCGTCCCAGCGAAAGTCCGACCGCGACGCGCCCTTGCACCCGAGCAGGCGATGCGCCTCGAGCGCGATGCGCTTGCACGCTTCGGCGATGTGGTCGGGGATCTGCGCGGGGCAGACATGCTCCGTCATCCCGTCGGTATATTTGGCGTCGTAATCGTACCAGCCCGATTTGGGCTTGAGCTCGGTCACGCCTAGCGCCTTGCCGCCGAGGATCGCCGTGGTCAGTTCGCGGCCGCGGACATAGGGCTCGGCGATCAATTCGTCGAAATCCTGCCACGGCCCCGCGACGTCGCGGCCGATCGGTTGGCCGTAATTGCCCTCGTCGGTGACGATCGCGACGCCGACCGACGATCCTTCGTTGACCGGCTTGATGACGTAGGGCCGCTTGAGCGGGTCGCCCTCGAACAGCTCGGCCGACTTGACGATCCGCCCGCCGGGCATCGGGATGCCGTGCGGCACCAGCGCGTTCTTGGTCAGCACCTTGTCGATCGCGATCACCGAGGTGACGAGGCCGGAGTGCGTATATTTGAGCCCCATCAGGTCAAGCATGCCCTGCACGCTGCCGTCCTCGCCGGGGGTGCCGTGGAGCGCGTTGAACACGACGTCGGGCCTGGCCGCGGCGAGTTTCGCCGCGACGTCGCGATCCATGTCGATCGCGGTCACGCGGTGCCCGAGCGATTCGAGTGCTTCGACGATGCCCTTGCCCGACGATAACGACACTTCGCGCTCGGCCGACCAGCCGCCCATGAGGACGACGACGTGCAACAGCGGGCTCACTTTGCCACCCCCACGCGCTGGATTTCCCATTCGAGCGCCACGCCGCTGTCCGCCTTCACCTTCTCACGCACCTCTTCGCCCAGGGCCTCGATGTCGGCGCTGGTCGCGTCGCCGAGGTTGAGCAGGAAATTGCAATGCTTCTCGGATACTTGCGCGTCGCCCCGGCGCAAGCCGCGACATCCTGCCTTATCGACCAATTGCCAGGCCTTGTGGCCATCAGGGTTCTTGAAGGTCGAGCCGCCGGTTTTCGATCGCAGCGGCTGCGACTCCTCGCGCGCGGCGGCGATGCGGTCCATTTCGGCCTGGACGGTCACCGGCGCCTCAGGATGCCCACGGAAGGTCGCCGAGACGACGATCGCGCCTTCGGGCAATTCGCTGTGACGATAGGTATAACCGAGATCGCCGAGGGACAGCGTCCGCATCTCGCCCTCACGCAGCACGACCTCGCACTCGACCAGTACGTCCTTGACCTCGCGGCCATAGGCACCACCGTTCATCCGAACGAACCCGCCGACCGTTCCAGGGATCGATCGCATGAACTCCAGCCCGCCAATCCCAGCGTCACGTGCGGTTGAGGTGACGAGGATGCCGGGCGCGCCGCCGCCGCACTTGAGCGTGGTGTCATCGAGCCGCTCGACCTTGGCGAACGCCTTGCCCAGCCGCACCACAACACCGGGCACGCCGCCGTCGCGGACGATCATATTGGAGCCGAGCCCCAGCCCCATCACCGGCACCGCCGGGTCGAGCGCGTAGAGGAAGGTTTCGAGATCGGCGACGTCCGCCGGCTCGAACAGCCACTCGGCCGCGCCGCCACTCTTGAACCACACGAGCGGTGCCAGCGGCGCGCCATGCGTCAGACGCCCGCGTACGGGGGGCATGGCATAGCAGACGCTCACCGGGCCAATACTCCACCGTTCGTGCTGAGCTTGTCGAAGCACGGGTCCTGGATCACGCCCTTCGACAGGCTCAGGGCGAACGGACAATTTTTCACCGCGCCGCCTCGATCCCGGCAGCCAATCCGGCCGCCCACTTCGTGATGTCGCCCGCACCGAGGCACACGATCATGTCGCCCGGCTGCACGACGCCCGCGAGTTCGCTCGCGAGTTCCTCCGCCGATCCAATCGTCGCGGCCGAGCGATGCCCGCGCCGCTTGAGTCCGTCGACCAACGCCTGCGCATCGACACCCTCGATCGGCTGCTCGCCCGCGGCATAGACCGGCGTGACATAGACCATATCGGCATCGTTGAACGCTTGCTGGAAGTCCTCCATCAGATTGCCGAGCCGCGTGTAGCGGTGCGGCTGGACGACCGCGATGACTCGATTGGCCACGCCCTCGCGCGCGGCCGATAGCACCGCGCGGATTTCGACCGGATGGTGGCCGTAGTCGTCGATGATCGCGGCACTGCCCTTCTTACCGAACGACACCTCGCCGACTTTGGTGAAGCGACGTTTGACCCCCGAGAATTTGGCGAACCCCTTTTCGATCGTCTTGTCGGGCACGCCCATTTCGAGCGCGACGCCGATCGCGGCGAGCGCGTTCTGGACGTTGTGGCGGCCCGGCATCGGCAGCTCGATATGCTCGATCGAGCGGACAGTGCCGTCGCGCTGGCGGATGATCGCCTCGAACCGGTTGCCGCCGGGGATCGGGGTCACGTTGACCCCGCGAATGTCGGCCTGCGTGGAGAAACCGTAGGTCACGATGCGGCGATCGCGCACGCGCGGCAGGACGGCCTGCACCTCCGGGTGATCGAGGCACAGCAACGCCGCGCCATAAAACGGGACATTCTCGATAAACTGGACGAACGCGTCCTTGATCGCGTCGAAGCTGCCGTAATGGTCGAGATGCTCGGGATCGATGTTGGTGACGACCGCGATCGTGCCGTCGAGCCGCAGGAAGCTGCCGTCGCTCTCGTCGGCTTCGACCACCATCCATTCGCTGTCGCCGAGCCGGGCGTTGGATCCGTAGCTGTTGATGATCCCGCCGTTGATCACGGTCGGGTCGATCCCGCCCGCGTCGAGCAGCGCCGCGATCATGCTGGTCGTCGTGGTCTTGCCGTGCGTCCCCGCGACCGCGACGGTCGATTTGAGCCGCATGAGCTCGGCGAGCATTTCGGCGCGCTTCACTACCGGAATGCGGCGTTCGAGCGCAGCCTCGACCTCGGGGTTGGCACGCTTGATCGCGGTCGAGGTCACCACCACCGCGGCGTCGCCGAGATTATCGGCGGCGTGGCCGATCTTCACCTCGATGCCGAGGTCGCGCAGGCCCTGAATGACATAGCCCTCGGCGACGTCCGATCCCTGCACCTTGTAGCCCAGATTGTGCATCACCTCGGCGATGCCGGACATGCCGATCCCGCCGATGCCGACGAAGTGGATCGCGCCGATGTCGGTCTTGAGGCCGGTCATGCGTAGGCTACCTTTCCGCCGCCGGGGAGCTCGGGCTGCGCTTCGCCGATCGGCATGTCGCCCGCCGGATTGCTGATCCGCTCGACCAGGTCGGCGAGGTCGCGCGCGGCGTCGGGGTGTCCGCACGACCGCGCGCGGGCGGCGGCGTTGGTCAGCGCTTCGGGGTCGAGGCCGAGCTTCTGCATTTGCTTGGCGAGTTCGACCGGCGTGAACTGGCCCTGCGCGATCGTGCGCGCCCCGCCGGCTTCGGAAATCTCGCGCGCATTGTCGGTCTGGTGATCGTCGGTCGCGGTGGGCAGCGGCACCAGGATCGCGGGACGCCCCGCGGCGGTCAGTTCGGCGATGGTCGAGGCACCGGCGCGCGCGATCACGAGATGCGCCCACGCCAGATGCTCGGGTAGATCAGGCAGATACGTCGCGAGGTCGGCGGCGATCGACAGCTCGGCATATTTGGCGCGCGCGCGATCGATATCCTCGACCCGCGCCTGATGCGTCACTTGCAGGCGGCGACGGAAATTGACCGGGAGCATCGCGAGCCCGTCGGGCACGACCGAGCTGAGGATGCTCGCACCCTGGCTCCCGCCAGTCACGAGGATGCGGAAGATGCTGTCTTCCTCGAGCATCGGATAGGGCTTGTCGCGTAGCGCCAGCACCTCGTCGCGCACGGGATTACCAGTCAGCGTCACCTTGGCGCGGTGCTTTTCCGCGAGCCGCTCGACCTTGCCGTAGGATGTCGCGATCGCATCGACCCGCCCCGCGACGAGCCGGTTGACGCGGCCCAGCACGGCATTCTGCTCGTGCACCGCGGTCGGGATCTTGTGGTTGAACGCCGCCATCAGCGAGGGCAACGCGGGATAGCCGCCGAACCCTATCACCGCGGCGGGCTTCAACTTCTCGTACAGCTCGATCGCCTGCGCGCGCCCAGCCCACATCGCGCGGCCCGCACGATACCAACCGACCGGCCCGCCCTGCATCCGGCCAGCGGGAAGGACATGCGTCTCGACGCCCTCGAACAGTCCCGGAAACCGCACGCCGCGCTCATCGCTGACCAGGTCGACGCGATGCCCGCGCCGCTTCAGCTCCTCGGCCAAGGCGGCTGCGGGGACCATGTGCCCCCCGGTGCCGCCCGCGGCCAGTACGAACTGCCGCACTCTCGTCATTCGCCGCTCCATTTCACGACATAGGGTGAGCGGCTCACAAACGGGTTCCGGCGCGTAAAGGCAAGCAACAACCCCATGCCGGCCGACAAAGCGATCATCGACGAGCCGCCGTAGCTGATGAACGGCATCGTCATCCCCTTGGACGGGGCGAGCCCGGTGTTGACCGCCATCGAGATCAGCGCCTGCGCGCCGAACTGGATCGCGAGGCCGGCGGCGGCGAGCAGGCGGAAATCGTCCTGCTCGTCGAGCAGCTTCACAAACACGCGCACGACGATCGCCAGAAAGATCACCGCGACGATCGCACACGCGATCAGCCCGAATTCCTCGCCGATGACCGAGAAGATGTAATCGGTATGCGCCTCCGGCAGGCGGAACTTCATCTGCCCGCCGCCAGGCCCGGTGCCGAGCCAGCCGCCCGCGGTCAGCGTGGCGCGCGCCGCGTTGGTCTGGAAATGCTCCGCGCCGTCGCCCGATCCTGGGAACAGGAACGCGTCGATCCGGGTGCGCGCGGTCGAATAGAACAAATATGCTGCGACCACGCCCGCCAGCGCGAGCCCGGCGAGAGACAGGATGACGCGGGGCGAGATGCCGGAGATCAGCAACAGCGCGATCCACACGACGCAGAACACAACGGTCTGGCCGAAATCGGGCTGGAGCATCAGCAAGGTCGCGACAACGGCGGTCAGCCCGCCGGTCAGCAGCGTCAGCACGGTGGTCGAAATCCCCTCCTTGCCCTTCATCGACAACAGCCACGCGGTCGCGACGATGAAGCAAGGCTTGAGGAATTCGGACGGCTGGAACTGCGCGATCCCGACGCCGAGCCAGCGGCGCGCGCCGTTCACGTTGACCCCGACAAGCGGCACCAGCGCCAGCATGACGAGAAACCCGGCGCAGCCGATCAACGCAAAGCGCCGCGCGCGGTCGGCGGGGAGCATCGACACGATCACCAGCACCGGCAACGACACGCCGACCCACATCAATTGCCGCCAGAAATAATAGAGCGGTGCCATCTTGTGCGTCGCGTCCGAATAACGCTGCGCGGTCGCCGGCGAGGCGGCCGCCACCGCGACCAGCCCGATCGCGATCAGGAACAAGGTCAGGATCAGCAATAGCCAGTCGATGTCCCAGAACCACGCGCCCAGCGCCGAGCGATCCGCCCGCCCGCCGCGACGCGCAAAACGGGTCATCAGGCTGTCCTTGGCGGGCAGCGTGGTCATGCCAATGCCTCGACCAGCCCGCGGAACGTGTCGCCGCGGTCCTCGTAATCGCGGAACTGGTCGAACGACGCGCAAGCCGGGGACAGCAAAACGGTGTCGCCCGGCTCGGCCGCCGCGCGCGCCAGCTCGACCGCGTCGGTCAGGTTCTCCGCGTAAGTCGTTGGAATGTCGTTCGCGAGCAAGTCGCGGAATAGCATCCCCGCCTCGCCGATCGTATAGGCGGCACGGACATGGCCGAACGACGGGCGGCACGCGTCGAGATTGTCGCTTTTGGCCTGCCCGCCGACGATCCAGTGGATGCGATCGAACGCCGCTAGCGCGGGGGCGGTCGAATCGGCATTGGTCGCCTTGCTGTCGTTGACGTACGCGACGCCGTTCACGACCCCGACCCGCTCCATCCGATGCGGCAGGCCCTTGAAGCTCTCCAGCCCCGCGTCGATCGCCGCTTCGGGCACGCCGAGCGCCTGGCACGCCGCAATCGCCGCCAGCGCGTTCTGCGCGTTGTGCGGCCCTTGCAGCGACGGCCAGCGCGACTGGTCCATGCACACGCCGGGCGCGATCTTGTGGAGGTGCTCGCCGCGCGACGACAGCGTGCGCGCGATCGCCGCCGAGGCCGCGTCGCCGATCCCGATCACCGCGTCGTGATCCTTTTCCTGCATCGCGAACAGGCGCGCTTTCGACGCGGCATAGCCCTCGAACCCATCATAGCGATCGAGATGGTCGGGCGTGATGTTGAGCAGCACCGCGACATCGCAGTCGAGGCTGCGCGTCAGGTCGATCTGATAGCTCGACAGTTCGAGCACATAGACCCCGCCGAGCGGCAACGGCTCCTCCCCGAGGATCGGCAGGCCGATATTACCGCCCATCCGCGCGGGAATGCCCGCGGTTTCGACAATATGGTGGATCAACGCAGTCGTGGTCGACTTGCCGTTGGTCCCGGTGATCCCGACGACGCGGTGCGAGGGCATATATTCGCGGGCCTGGGCGAAAAGTTCGATGTCGCCGATGACGGGAACGTCGGCGTCGCGCGCCCTCGCGGCGATCGGATGGCGGTTGAGCGGCACGCCGGGGGATACGACGACGCCAGCGAAACCGGTCAGGTCGATCTCAAGCGGATCACTTATTTCAATACCTCCCCTGCGAAGGCCGGGGTCCGGTTGCGAGCCGTTCGATACTGGGCCCCGGCCTTCGCCGGGGTGGAAGTTACTTCTAGTCGTTTCGTTTGAGTCCCACGCAACCACTTCCGCGCCGCTCGCCAGCAGTGCGCGCACCGTCGCCGCGCCCGACCGTGCAAGTCCCAGCACCGCATAGCGTTCGCCGCGCCAGGCGGGGCACGTGATCACCGCAGCTTAAGGGTCGACAGGCCAGCTAGCGCCAGCACCAGCGCGACGATCCAGAAGCGGATCACGACCGTGCTCTCGGCCCACCCCAGCTGTTCGAAATGATGGTGGATCGGCGCCATCTTGAACACGCGCTTGCCGGTGCGCTTGTACCAGAACACCTGGATGATGACGCTCATCGCCTCGACCACGAACAGCCCGCCGATGATGCCGAGCACCAGCTCGTGGTGCGCCGTCACCGCGATCGTGCCGAGCGCGCCGCCCAGCGCGAGGCTGCCGGTGTCGCCCATGAAGACCGCCGCCGGCGGCGCGTTGAACCACAGGAACGCCAGCCCCGCCCCGATCATCGCGCCGCAGAAGATCGCGAGATCGCCGACACGCGGGATGTGGGGTATGCCGAGATAGTCGGCGAACTTCACGTTGCCTGCAAGGTAGACGATGATCATCAAGGTCACGCTCGCGATGATCACCGGCATCGTCGCGAGCCCGTCGAGCCCGTCGGTCAAGTTCACCGCGTTGCCGAACCCGACGATCGTGAACGCCGCGAACGCGATGTAGAACCAGCCGAGATCGATCACGTGCCCGTTGTAGAACGGCAGATACAGCTGCGTGCCGTTGCGCGCATTGGTTTGGACGATGATCGCGCTGGCGATCCCGGCGATGACGAATTCGCCGAGCAATCGAGCCTTACCCGAGACCCCGGCGGTGCTCGCTTTACGCACCTTGTCGTAATCGTCGAGGAACCCGATCGTCCCGAACCCCAACGTCACGAACAGGCACGCCCAGACATACGGATTCGACAAGTCCATCCACAGCAGGATCGATGCGGCCATACTCGTCAGGATCATGAGCCCGCCCATCGTCGGGGTGCCGCGCTTGGCGAAATGGCTCTGCGGCCCGTCGTCGCGAATCGGCTGGCCCTTGCCCTGGCGGATGCGGAGCCAGCCGATGAACTTCGGCCCGATGATGAGGCCGATCACCAGCGCAGTCGCGACCGCCGCACCCGTGCGGAACGTCTGGTAGCGGATCAGGTTGAGCGCGTGGGGAAACCCCAGCATCTGTGCGAGCCAGTAGAGCATTACACCTTCCCGCCAGCGAGCGCCGCGACCAATGCGGACAGCCCGACCCCGTTCGAACCCTTGATGAGGACCGCGTCGCCCGCGCGCAGCACCGCGGTCAGGCGGTCGCGCGCGGTCGCGGCGTCGGGCACATGCATGATTTCGACTTGCCCCTCAAGCGCTGCCGCGAGCGGTTTCATCTTTTCGCCGACCAGGATGACCGCTTCGACGCCGGCGTCACGAACCGGTCCGGCAAGCTCGGCGTGATAGGCATCCGATCTCTGGCCCAGCTCGCGCATTTCGCCGAGCACCGCGAGCTTGCGGCCCTCCTCGGCGCCGAGCACCGCGAGCGTCGCGCGCATCGATGCCGGGTTGGCGTTGTAGCTTTCGTCGATGACCAGCGCGGTGCCCTCGCCGACCGGCACCGCGAAGCGGTCGCCCCGCCCCGCCAGCCCGCCGAGTTCGGCCAGCGCGAGACCCGCCAGCGCGAGGTCGCCGCCAACCGCGTCGACCGCGGCGAGGACCGCGAGCGAATTGCTCACCCAATGCTGACCCGGCTGCGAGATGGTGTAGCTCAACTCGCGCTCGCCAACGCGCGCGGTGACGAAGGTGCCGCCGTTGCTCGCGCGTATCGCTTCGAGCGCAGCGACATCCGCGCCCGGATCTACTCCGAACGTTACGATTTTGGCGGCGTGTGGCTGGGCATGGCCGACTAACCGGTCGCGATGCGGGCTGTCATAGGGCACGATCGCGACGCCGCCGGGCTCTAACCCCTGGAAGATCTCGCCCTTGGCGTCGGCGATCGCGCTTTCGTCGGGGAAGAAGGCAGCGTGCGCCGGGGCGATCGCGGTGACGATCGCGACGTGCGGGCGGACCAGCGTCGTCAGATGCGCGAGTTCGCCGGGATGGTTCATCCCCATCTCGAACACGCCGTAATCGACCCCGGCGGGCATCCGCGACAGGCTAAGCGGCACGCCGGTATGGTTGTTGTAGCTCTTCACCGAGCGATGCGCGGACTTGCTCGGCGAGCGGTCGAGCGCGGCGAACAAAGCCTCCTTGGTCCCGGTCTTTCCCGCGGATCCGGTGACGCCGATGATCCGAGCGTTGGTCCGCCCGCGCGACGCGTTAGCGAGCGCTTCGAGGCCGGCGAACGTATCGGCGACCTGCACGTTGGGATGCCCGCTCGGCTGGCTGACCAGCGCGCCCGTCGCGCCACGCTCGAACGCTTGGTCGAGAAACTTGTGGCCGTCGGTGCTCTCGCCGGTCAGCGCGATAAACAGATCGCCCTGTCCAACCTCGCGCGAATCGAAGGTCACCCCAGAAACGTCGAACGCCGCCGAAGCGGCGCCGCCGGTTGCCTCGGCGATGGCGGCGGAGGACCAGAGACTCACGTCGCCGCCGCCTCGCGCGCGACGGCGACATCGTCGAACGGCAGCACGAGGTCGCCGACGATCTGGCCCTGTTCGTGCCCCTTGCCCGCGATCAGCACGATGTCCTCGGGACCCGCGATCGCCACCGCTTCGCCGATCGCGCGGCGGCGGTCGCCGATCTCGGTGGCATCAGGCGCGCCCTTGAGCACCTCGGTGCGGATCGCGGCGGGATCTTCGCTGCGCGGATTGTCGTCGGTCACGATCACCATGTCGCCGTAGCGTGCGGCGATCTCCCCCATCAACTCGCGCTTGCCGTGATCGCGGTCGCCCCCGGCGCCAAATACGACGATCAGACGCCCCGCGGTGTGCGGCTTGAGCGCCTCGATCGCTGCCTCCATCGCGTCGGGCGTATGCGCGTAGTCGACATAGACCGGCGCGCCGGCGCGGTTGATCACCGCACGTTCGAGCCGCCCGCGCACCGGCTGCAGGCGCGACAAGTTCTGGATCGTCTGCGCGACATTGCCGCCGGTCGCGATCACGAGGCCTGCGGCGGTCAGCGCATTCGCGGCTTGATAGGCGCCGATCAGGGGGAGGTTGACCTTGTGCTCGACACCTTCGTTCTCGATCACCAATCCCTGCCCCAACAAGGTCGGATCGCGGCTGACCAGCCGAAGCGCGCCGCCCCGCTCGCCGACCGTGATCATCTTCTGCCGCCGGGCATGCGCTAGATCGACAACGCGCGCCGCTTGCGGGTCGTCGGCCCACACCACCGCGGTGCCCTCCGGGTCGAGCACTTCGGAAAACAGTCGCAGCTTGGCGGTAAGGTAATTGGCCATGTCGCCATGATAATCGAGATGGTCGCGGCTGAGATTGGTGAACGCGGCGGCCATCACCTTCAAGCCTTCGGTGCGGTATTGCGACAGGCCATGGCTCGACGCCTCGAAGGCCACGTGCGTGACGCCTTCTCGCGCCAACCCAGCGACGTTCGACAGGAAGGTGACAACATCGGGCGTGGTCAGCCCGGTCAGGACGCTGTCGTCCGACGTGGTGACGCCGAGTGTGCCGATTGACGCGGCGTGGTGCCCCGCCATCCGCCACAATTGCCGCGTCATCTCGACAGTCGAGGTCTTGCCGTTGGTGCCGGTCACCGCAACGCAGGTCCCGGGAAATGGCGCGAAATAGGCCGCGGCGAGATGAGCGAAGCGCTGGCGGGGATTGTCGTCGGCGATGTGGAGCGCGCCCTCGACCGTCGCTCCCGGTCGCGCGACGATGGCGATCGCCCCTGATGCGACCGCGGCCGGAATATAATCCTCGCCATTGACCCTGGCGCCTTCGAACGCGCCGAAGATCGTGCCGGGCGCGACTTTCCGGTGGTCGATCGCGAAGCCGGTGACGCTGGCGTCGCCGCCGCCGGACACCAGCCCGCCGAGTTTCATTCGGGATCCACCGTCGCTTGGGTTTTCTCGCCCGGACGCCGCCAGATCATCGGCAGCAAGTTGCTGACGTCGATGTCACGCGTCGCGTCGGGCGTGACGCCGAGCATCGGCCCCGCGCGCAGGATGAAGCGGCTGACGACGGGGGCCGCGGTGTAAGCGGCAGTGTTGACGGCACCGTTGGGCGAGTCGAGCATCACGATCACCACATAGCGCGGTGCGTCCATCGGGAAAGCCGCCGCGAACGTCGAAACGTTGGCGCGCTTCGAATAGCCGCCGCCCGTCGCGACCTCGGCGGTGCCGGTCTTGCCCCCGACGCGGAAGCCCGCAGCGTCGGCGTTGCGGCCGGTGCCTTCGAGCACGACGAGGCGCAGCAATTGCCGCATGCGGTCGCTGGTCGACTGGCTGATCACGCGGCGGCCGGGAACCGCCTGGCCGTCGGCCACCTTCATCAGCGTCGCGGGGTGCCAGATGCCACCATTGACCAATGCGGCATAGGCAGCGGCGAGGTGCAGCGGTGTCACCGCGATGCCATGGCCGAAGCCGGTGGTCATCGTCGTCACGCGGCTGAATTTCTGCGGGAACAACGTGCGGCCGCGCGCGGGCAGTTCGAACGGCATCGGCTGGTCGAAGCCCATCAGCCGGAACATGCGCGCCAGCTTGTCGCCGCCCATCTCGTCGGCGATCCGCGCGGTGGCGATGTTCGACGAATGGATCAGCGTCTCGGGGATATCGAGCCAGCGATTCTCGCCGTCATGGTCGTGGATCTTGAATCCGTCGATCTGGAGCGGCTGAGTCGCGTCGAAGCGCCGCGCCATGGAGGTGACGGTGCCGCTGTCGATCGCCGCCGCGACGGTGATCGGCTTGAACGTCGATCCGAGTTCGTAGGCGGCGGTCGTCACCCGGTTGAAGAACGGCCCCGGAATCTCGCGCCCCTCGGGCGTGCGCGTCGGCGCAGGGGCAGCGCCGGGATTGTTCGGGTTGAAGGTCGGGAACGACGCCAGCGCCATGATTTCGCCGGTCTTGACGTCGAGCACCACGCCCGCCCCGCCCTTCGCCTTGAGCGCAACGACTTGCTGACCGAGCTCGTTCTCCAGCGCCGACTGCGCACGCAGGTCGATCGAGAGGGCCACGGGCTGACCGTTCTTCGCCGGGTCGGTCAGCCGCGCGTCGAGCGCGCGCTCCATGCCGCTCGCACCCTTGCCGGCCATGTCGAGGAAGCCGAGCACGGGGGCGGCGAGTTCGGACTGCGGGTAGAGCCGCTGGGGCTCGCGCTCGAACACCAGCGCGGGCTCACCGATCGCGTTGACTTCGGTGACGAGTGACGCCGATGCGTCGCGTTCGATATAGGCGAACTTGTTGCCGCTCAGCTGCGCGTAGATCTTGTTCTCGTCGATGCCGAGGATACCGGCCAGCCGCTGGGCGATGTCGCGGCGGTCGCCGAGAATCTCGTCGGGATGCACGCCGATCGCCCAGGCGTCGATGGTGCGCGCGAGCGGCGCACCGTTGCGATCGACGATGTCGCCGCGCGCGACACGACCAATATATGCCTTGGCCGAAGCGGGACCGGTAAACACGGCAAAGAAAGTAAGCTTGGTCAGCACGATGCCGACGCCGAAGCCGTAGAGCAGCATCATGATCATCAACCGCTTCTGCGCGGTCGCGCGGGACATCCCGCG